>CAIXLU010000140.1 GCA_903920315.1 uncultured Oscillochloris sp. | reverse complement strand
GTCGGCGACTTTAACGGCTGGAGTACGAGTGCCACGCCGATGCGGCTTGGCGAGCAACATTGGGAGGCCCGCCTGATGTTGCCCGTCGGTGGACGCTACTGCTACGCCTATCTTGTTGAGGGTACGGACTGGCGGACAGAACCGTATAGCTGGCCGCACGTAGTTGGCACGGAACGACCTCCCGGCATCATGCTCCCCATTGACATCCCGCAGGCTCGGCAGCGCGTGGCCGCTCGAACCTAACGGCACCACACCTTCACATAAGGAATAGCCTCACCCCCCTGGCCCCCTCTCCCATACGGGAAGAGGGGGCATTCCGCGTTAGACGAGGTTTCGGGTGCCAGGTTTCGGCCATCGTGGCGGCTTCAGCCGGTTGGCGCTGAAGCGCCTACTACGAACGGCGCACACGGTAAAGCTGTTCTGAACCATGTGTCAGCATGATACACTGACCTGAGAGATAGTCCCCCATACGCGGGGAGCGCACACCATCGCGATGAAAAAGGGGAGCGCGGGCATCCTGCCCGCATGCCGACCAGGGCGGGCGAGACGCCCGCGCACCCGGCTATTTTCACGTGAGCCGCTGATGCCCGACTATCGGCTATCGGCTATCGGCTATTTTCACGTTAGTTCCCCCCTGAAAGGAACAGCATAGATGTCTGAGCAACTTCCGATGATGGGCGTCGGTGGGCGCAAACTGCCCAATGGCATGCCAATCGCCATCAGCGCGATTGTGCTGCTGATCTTCCTCGGCGTCGGCATGTCCGTCGGTGGCGAGCTTGGTCAGATCGCCCTGGCTAGCCTGAACGCCCTGCCCTTCGCTGTGCTGGCGGTGCTGGCCTACCTGGGCGGCAGTCGCTTTAACTGGGCCTGGGTCGCCACTGGCCTGTGGCTGGCCTTACTGGTTGGTGGCACCGCCATTATGTCTATCGGCTTCGGCTTTGCCACCGTGTCCATTATGGCCGCGACCCAGGCGAACCCCGGCAGCACGCCGGTGATCGTCTTCGGCGGCTGGCTGCTCGTCGGTCTGATTGCCCTCGCCGACCTGGGTACGATCATCGTCGGGGCATTGCTGCTTATCCCGCAGGCCCGCCGCCAGATCGCCCGCGTCATCCCGCTCGACCCTGACTCCTTTGTCCACACTGTCGCCCTGATTGCTATCGTCAGCATCGGCATGCTCTGCACGATCCCGCTGCTTATTCTCGGCCAACCGCCCCTGCTGGCACTGGTGGGCCAGATGGGCGCGGGGGCCGCTGCTCAGGGACGTGACTCGGCGGGAATGCTGCGCGATCAGCTCTACGCTCTGGTTTGGACGATCCCGGCGGCGCTGCTGGCGGTGGGCTACGGCACGCGCCGTCATCTCCCCGATGCTCTATTACGCCTGGGCCTGGTGCGGCCTACTTGGCGGCAGGCTCTCGCCGCCGTGGGCATCGCCCTGCTGCTGGTGGCCACCGTCCAACTGCTCGGCGCGGGCATTAGCTGGCTCTGGGGCGCGATGGGCTGGCCCGTCACCAACGATGCGGCCTTCAACGAACTGCTCTCCTTCGCCCTCAGCCCCATCGGCGCGGTGGTAATCGGCATTACCGCTGGGCTTGGCGAAGAACTGGCCGTGCGCGGGGCGCTCCAGCCGCGTCTGGGAATCCTGCTCTCGAACCTCTTCTTCACCAGCCTGCACGCCCTCCAGTACAACTGGGACTCGCTGCTGGTGGTGTTTATTGTCGGCATGATCTGCGGGCTAGTGCGCAAACGTACCAATACCTCCACCAGCGCCATTGTCCACGGGGTCTACAATTTCACACTCATCACGCTGTCGCTGGTGACGGGGAACTAGCGGTACCCCTCCGCCTGGAGGTTAAACAGCCGTGCGTAGGTCTTGTCAAGCGTAATTAGCTCGGCGTGAGTGCCGAGTTCAGCGATCCGTCCGTCCTCGATCACGGCGATGCGGTCGGCCATACGCACGGTTGAGAAGCGGTGGCTAATCAGGAAGGCGATCCGCCCGGCGGTTAGTTCGCGGAAGCGCTGGAAGATTTCGTACTCGCGCTCGGCGTCCAGGGCCGAGGTTGGCTCGTCGAGTACCAGTACCTCGCTGTCGCGCATAAAGGCCCGCCCGAGGGCGATCTTCTGCCACTGGCCACCCGAAAGCTCCGCGCCTTTCTCGAACCAGCGCCCCAGCAGGGTGTCGTAGCCGCTGGGCAGTTTGGCCATCACCTCATCGGCCCCGCCGCGCTCTGCGGCCGCGATGATCCGCGCCTCGTTGTCCATATCCTTGATTTGGCCGAAGCCGATGTTTTCGCGGGCCGTCACCTGATAGCGCACGAAATCCTGGAAGATCACCCCGACGCAGTCGCGCAGATCTTCCAGACTGTACTCGCGCAGGTCAACCCCGTCGAGCAGGATCTGGCCCTCGGTTGGGTCGTAGAGCCGGGTCAGCAGCTTGATCAGCGTGGTCTTGCCCGCCCCGTTGGCCCCCACCAGCGCAATCTTCTCGCCGGGGCGGATGATCAGATTCACCCCGCGCAGCGCCCAATCCTCGCGGTCGGCGTAGCGGAAACTGACTTCGCGAAACTCGAAGCCCTGCTGGATGGGACGAGGAATCGCGATACCCTCGCCGCTGGCCATTTGCGGGGCAATTGCCAGGAATCCAAACAGATTCTCCAGAAACAGGCCGCTCTCGTAGAGTTGGCTGGTGTTGTAGAACATGCCCTGGAAGGTGGTCTGGCTCTGGCGAAAGACCGTCAGGTACAGGGTCATGTCGCCAATGCTGATCTCGCCGGCCACGGTACGGTAGACGATCCAGGCATAGGAGCCATAGTAACTGGCGCTGGAGAGCAGCCCCCAGAGGATGCTGATCAGCGAACGCTTGCGGGCCAGGGCCTCGTCCTCTACATAAAATTTCCAGAAGAAGTCCTGGTAGCGTTTGAGCAGCGGCTCGCCGAGGCCAAAAAGCTTGATCTCCTTGGCGCTATGATCCACCGTGAGCAGATGTTCCAGGTAATTCATGCGCCGGAACTCGGGGGCGCGCCAGGTGAGCAGGCGAAAGTTCAGCTTGCTGTACTTGGTTTGGGCGATGAAGGAGGGGACGGTGGCCCCGAAGAGGATGATCGCCACCAGCGGGCTAAAGGCCAGCAGGGCGGCGGCAAAGGAGATTAGGGTGATGCTGCCCTGGGCGATATTGAAGCTGGTGGTGATAATGCTCAAGGCCCGGTAGTTCGACTCGCGGCGGGCATTCTGCATCTTGTCGTAGAACGCGGCATCCTCAAAGTAGTGCAGGTCGAGGGCCAGCGCCTTGCGAATGATCGCCGTATTGATCCGGTTGGTCAGCCGGGCGTTGAGCATATGCTCCACCAGGATGCGACCCTGGCTGAGGGCGGTGCCCACGGTGATCAGGACAAACTCGATGATCAGGAAGGGTAGGGCGGCATTGATACCGGCCTGGGCGCTGGCTCCGGTTTTGACATTGTTGACCACAACATCAACGATCAGCTTGCCCACCCACGCCTGCGAGATAGGCAGCGTGCCGCCGATCAGAGTGATGATCGCCATCAGCACCGTGCCGACACGGTGAGCCTCCCAGACCAGAGAGAATGCCTTGGGTACGTTGCGGAAGGCCGAACGAACATCGGTCCAACGCTCGCGCAGGTTCTTGGGGGCCGTCGGCTCATCGGCCACCCTCATGTGTCTTTGTGATTTCATCTCGTCAGTATATCCCGCTTGTGTTGAGGTTGGGACAAGGCTCGTGTTGCCTGCAACTTTGCACGTGAACCCCGCAGCCTTTGACGCCCTGTGTGATCGGTGGTATTGTTTGCGCGCATTAAACCCTGAGAGGTGTCATCCACCACACGAATCTCTAACTAAGGCAAGTTTCAAACCAGCTTGACAGTTTGAACACATGAGCTGCTTCCTGTTGCGGCACATCTGCAATCTGCAATCTGCAATCTGCAATCTGCCAAATACCAGTCAGACAGTGGTTCTAGCTAACCCGTAGGCCCGGGTTACAGCCGAAGTCGGTGCGAGTCCGACACTGCCGCGCAACTGTGATGTACGCCGTTTCAGACGGTGTGCTAAGTCAGGTCGAGCGCCACTGTCTTTTCTGACCTTTCCTTCGCGCCGTAAAGGAGCTTTAACATAGCCTTTACAAAATACATACAGGTGTACTATAATGCTTACGATGAGCACGAGCGGGATGTTCGATAACCAAGATCATTCAGTTCGTGAGCAATCGCTCGGGCTTGTCAGTGCCAAACTGGCCGTCTCGGTTGTGGCTACGTCGAGACGTAAAACCGGCCTGTGGACTGGCAGTAAGACCATCCTCTGGATGGCAGACTGGGATGAAGCAGGAATTTCCAGGTAATCACATGTGATCACCTAGAAAGTAGCAGGGTGGAATAGTATGACTGTCCCGTAGGATTGAGATCCGTACCCTGGAATCTTGCTCCCTACCGGCATGTTCACAGCGACCGCCCGACTTCACAGTCGGGCGGTCGCTGTTTGTTCGCCGTCGTTGGTTCTTCACATTGTTATGTGGGAGTCTTGGAATGTACCAGTTTCGGTTTTTTGTTCTCTCGTGCGGGATGGCTCTGCTCTCGCTGTTCGCACTGCATAATCTATCGGGCCATGTCGCCGCATCCGTTCCTAGCGCGGTTCCCGCCGCCTTTAGTACGCCGCGCTCCACCTACCCGATTGTTGATACGGCCACGATCACACGTGCGCTCACATTTTTGCGCACCTCCCAGCGCGCCGATGGCGGTTTTGTGGGTTTTACCCCAGGCCAGAGCGATGACTTCACCACGATTAAGGTTGCGCTCGCGCTGAATGCCGCCCGTCTGCCGATTGGCTACCTGACGACCTCCGGCGGGAAGACGACCCTCAGTTACCTGGCGACGCGCACCTACAGTTATACGCACGACCTGAGCGGCGCAGTCTTCCCAGGACGGCTCGGGCTCGTGGCCCTGGCTGTGGTTGCGGGAGATGCTGACGCCGCCGCGTTTGGTGTCTACCCGGCTGGCCACGCGCAGGCTGGACAGCCGATCAACCTGCTGTCAGCCCTTGCCAGTAGCTACCATCCGGCCACGGGTGCCTACAGCACCACCGCCCAGCTTGGCTTCAGCAATGGGGGTGCTGGTTCGATCAGCCAGTCGTACGCGCTGCTCGGCCTCGCGGCGGCACAGCAGCCGGTGTCGGCGGCGGCTGTTACCTACCTGCGCACTCTTCAGGAGGCTGATGGCGGCTGGGGCTACGGCTTCGGCGGTGATGTTGATACCACGGCGCTGGCGATCCAGGCGCTGATTGCCAGCGGTATCGCCCCAACCGATCAGGATGTTCAGGATGGGCTTACGTTCCTGCACCGCCAACAGTTGGCCGGTGGCGCGTGGGGTTTCAATGGCACTCCCAGCGCAGACTCAACCGCCGGGGTGATTCAGGCGGCGGCAGCGGCTGGCTTCACCCCGGTGAACGCGAGTTGGGCTGCCTCCAGCGGCACCCCGCAATCCGCCCTCAGCGCCCTTCAGTCCGCAGATGGCAGCTTTAGCGGAAACGTCCTGGGGACGGCCCACGCAATTGCGGGACTGACCGAAATGCCTCTCCCGCTTCTGGGGCGGGCGCAGCGCGCTGAGCGCGCCCTCGCCGCGATACGTGATAACCCAGGCCGCCAACGGATCGTGGGGTTCGTTCGGATCGCCCAGCGTTGGAGGTTCGCTCGATGTTATCCTGGCCTTCAGCGCTGCTGGTATCAATCCCGGCACCGTCAGTGCGCCAGGGAGCAGCACATCGGCCCTCTCCTTCCTAAACACTGAGGTTTTTACGTATACCCGCGACAGCGGCGGTACGATCTTCCCGACTCAGACGGGTAAGGCCATCCTGGGCATTGTCGCCGCTGGTGCAGATCCGGCAGCCTTTGGCCTAAAACCGGGCGGCGGCACACTCAACCTCGTCACCGCACTTACGGAAACCTACATCGCGGCGACCGGCGCGTACAGCACGTCGGCGGTGCTTGGTTTCAGCAGCGGCGCGGCGACGCCGCTCAGTCAGGCTTTCGCCATCCTGGGCCTCGCGGCAGTTCAGCAGTCAATCCCCAGTAATGCAGTTGCCTACCTGCGCAGCCTTCAATCCACCGATGGCTCGTGGGGCAGCGTTGACGCGACGGGCCTGGCACTCCAAGCACTGCGCGCCGCCGGGGTGAGTACGGCTGACGCCGACATCGCCAAGGCTATCGCTTACCTGCGCAGCCAGCAGGATGGGCTAGGTGGCTGGGCGAATCCCAACTCGACGGCCTATGCCATCCAGGGGCTGCTGGCAAGTGGGCAGAACCTTGAGGCCGATTGGCTCAAAGGTGGCCGTTCGCCCTACGAGGCACTCGCGCTCTACCAGAAGCCCGACGGCCCGTTCACCTATACGTGGGAGACTGACCCGTACTTCACCCCCGGCGCATCAAATGATTTCGCCACATGGCAGTCTGTGCCGGGTCTGCTCGGTGTCGTTTACCCGCTAAAGCCAGCGGCAGGGGCGCTGACCAGCTACACGCCGGTGGTGCGTGGCCCAAATTCGGATCGGCTGATCGCCGCAGTTCCAAGTGGACGTTGGGTTGGCAGCATCATGGTCAGCGTGCCGTTTGGTGGCGACCTTGATCAGAATGGCAGCATGACCCTGGAGTGGCAGCCGGTTGGGGCGACGAACTGGACGACGGCGACGCTCGTTCGGGGCAACGGGATCTTCACCGCAACCCTGCCAGTCACTGGCTCGCCAAAGGACTACGCGCTACGGACGGTGATCAGCGACCCGGACGGCGTACAGAACGGCGGCAGCCTCTCACCCACAGCCACCCTGACCAGTACGCTCATGGCGCTGCGTACATACCTGCCGCTGGTACGGCGGTAAAAGCCCTCACCCCCCAGCCCCCTCTCCCACTAGGGGAGAGGGGGAGCCGAACGCACTCTGATGCGACATCTCCCCTCTCCCCTGGTGGGAGAGGGGCAGGGGGTGAGGGGGTACGGCTGACGTTGTCCCTGCCCCCAACGATGATTTTCAGGATCAACGATGCGCGCACACCGCATGATGCGAACAATCCATCTCCTTACCGTCCTCGGCAGCCTGGCGCTTCTGGGCGGGCTGATCCCGGCGCGACCCTCGATGGCGCAGGCTCCGCAGACTGCCCCGGCGCGGGCGGCGATTATCGTGCGCTTCGGCGATGGGACAACCCATACGGCATGTATTCCCCTTGGCCCCACGGGCGAGGCAACCGGCGAGCAGGTGCTACGCAACTCGGGGCTGAACACGATTATCGCTGTCGATCCGGGCGCGGGGAGCGCTGTCTGTAAGGTTGAAAATGAGGGCTGCGATTATCCCTCAGAGGGATGCTTCTGCCAGTGTACGCTGACGCCAGGGCAGTTGTGCCGTTATTGGGCCTATTACCACCTTGGAACCAATGGCTGGGCGATCTCGAACATCGGTGCCAGTAGCTCTACGGTACGCGACGGTGCTGTTGAGGGTTGGTCGTGGGGGCCTGGTGGTGTTGCTAACGGAACGGAGCCGCCACCGATCACTTTTGGCGCGATCTGTGCCACGGCGACACCAACCCCCACCATCGTGCCAAGCGCCACAGCCACGGCCACGCCCACTATCGTGCCAAGCGCCACGGCCACGCCGATCCCCAGTGCTACCGCCGCCCCGCTACCTGTTGCCCCGCAGCCGATTATTATGCCGGTGCCGAGCAGCACACCGCGCCTGACATCAACCAGTTTGCCGACTCCATCCCGTACGCCTACGGTCATTGCTGTGAGGCCGACTGATACGCCCACGGCAACTGCTGGGAATACGGTTGTGATGCCCACCGAGACCGCTATTCCTACCGAGACCGCCATTCCTACCGAGACCGCTATTCCCACCGAGACCGCCATTCCCACCGAGACACCAACCAACGTGGTGACATCGCCCGTACTCCACGTGGCGGTCGCTGCGGTCGTGCAGGAAACTGCGGGGCCGGTCTGGCTACCACTGGTTATGCAGGCGGCACCTACGGCTCGCCGCATGCCGCAGCCAACGCCGTCAATCGTGCCGCAACCAACTATGGCGGTGCCGGTGCGTGGATCGACGAGTAACAGCGGCGGGATGGGATGGTTTCTGGCTCTGAGCGTGAGCCTATCGCTGGCGCTCGTACGTGTGCGTGCGCGCCGAGGAGCCTGAGATGCGTGACCGACTGCTCAGCGCAGCAACCATCGCCCTGACCACCGTGATGGGGATTGTGGCCTTCCTCTACCCGTTCTGGCTCCCCACCGTGGCGGAGGGCAGCATCGGCATGGCTCACACCGGCGATGCGCCCATCCTGCTCACGGCGATGGTCGGTCTGAGTTTTATTGCTCTCCTGCTTGAAGCACAGCGAGCGGCTGAACATGCCTTACTCGTGGCGCTGTTGGGGGTGCTGGTGGCGATGAACGCAATCCTGCGATTCATTGATGTTGCCCTGCCGTTGCCCGGCGGCTTCTCACCAATCTTCGTGCTGATCATCTTGACCGGCTACCTTTTCGGTGGCAGCTTTGGCTTTCTGATGGGCACCATGACCCTGGTGGTTTCGGCGCTGATCACCGGCGGGATCGGGCCGTGGCTGCCCTATCAAATGCTTACCGCCGGCTGGGTTGGCCTGAGCGCACCACTTTGTCGTGGGCCAACCCGCGCCCTGGGTGGCCCCGGCAGCAGGGCCGAAGTACTCCTTCTGGCCGTTTTTGGGGCGTTCTGGGGATTTGGCTATGGCGCAATCATGAACCTCTGGTTCTGGCCCTTCGCCAGCGGTGCGCTCGACCAGCATTACCAGGCTGGCATTAGCTTGGGCGAAACGCTACGCCGCTATCTGGCCTTTTATTTGGCGACATCGTTCATCTGGGATTTAGCGAGCGGGATTGGCAATGCCATACTGATTGCGGCTTTTGGCACAGCGATCTTGCGGGCGCTGCGCCGCTTCGAGCGCCGCTTTGCCTTTGTGATCCGGCCCGCACCGGTGCGAGATTTATCGTGACCCCCCCTTGCACATCCCCGCATTTGACCCGCTGCTGGCGACCGCGCAGCTTGGTCTGCTTTCTCCTCTGCTCGCCCGCCTACGCCCCGGAGTCCTTAATGATCACCATTGAGCATCTGAGCTATCGCTACCCCGATCATCTGACCGCGTGCCTAGCCGACGTGAGTCTGAGCATCCCGGCGGGTAGCTTCACCCTGATCATTGGCCCGTCGGGTAGCGGCAAATCCACCCTGCTGCGCTGCCTCAACGGGCTGGTGCCACACTTCAGCGGTGGCGAGATTGCCGGGATGGTGCGGGTTCTCGGCCACGATCCGCTGACCCTCGGGCCACGGGTGATGAGCCGCCACGTCGGGATGGTTTTCCAAAACCCAGAGGCACAGTTTGTGCTTGATCGGGTTGAGGACGAGATCGCCTTCGCTCTTGAACATATCGGCCTGCCGCGTGAGGCGATGCGGCTGCGGGTTGAGGAGGCGCTTGACCTGTTGGATCTAGCCCGCCTGCGCGACCGCGAGCTGCGCACGCTCTCGGGCGGCGAACGTCAGCGGGTGGCGATTGCGGCAGCCCTGGCCCTGCGCCCGTCGGTGCTGGCGCTCGATGAGCCAACCAGCCAGCTTGATCCGCAGTCGGCTGAAGATGTGCTCCAGGCGCTCGTGCGGCTGAACAGCGATCTCGGCTTAACCGTCGTGCTTGTCGAGCATCGCGTCGAGCGCGTATTACCCTTTGCCGATCAGGTTGTCGCCTTGGATGCGGCGGGCGGGGCGATCACTGGCCCACCGCGCACGGTGCTGGCCCAGGTACGAGATTGCCCGCCGGTAGTCGCGGTCGCCCGAGCCTACGGATGGAGTCCGCTTCCGCTCAGCGTGAAGGAAGCCCGACCCTTTGCCGCAGCTATCGTCCCGGTGCGCCGGGATACGCCGACCGCCGACGTGGTGCGATCCGACCCGCCCTACCTGGAGGTGACCGACCTAGAGGCGGGATACGGCACCGCGCCGGTGTTAACCGGAGTGAGCCTCGCCGTCTGGCCGGGCGAGATCGCCGTGCTGATGGGCCGCAACGGCGTTGGCAAAAGCACCCTGCTCCGCTGCATCGTCGGGCTGCTGCGCCAGCGCCGGGGCAACGTGCGGGTTGCAGGGCGCACGACCACGGGGCGCAGCGTGGCGGCAATCTGCCAAGAGATCGCCTGTCTGCCCCAGGAATCCGACAGCCTGCTCTTCGCCGAGAGCGTCGCCGAGGAACTGCGCGTCACCCTGCGTAACCACGGTCAGGCCGAGGTAGGCCAGGTAGACGATTTGCTCAGGCGACTGGGGCTGGCGGCGATGGCCGGACGCTACCCGCGAGACCTGAGCGTCGGCGAGCGCCAGCGGGTTGCCCTTGGCGCGATCACCGTCACCCGGCCCGGCGGGCTGCTGCTTGATGAGCCAACCCGTGGACTCGACTACGGGGCCAAGGCCGACCTCGCCGCGCTGCTGCACCAGTGGCGGGACGCGGGTACGGCCATTCTGCTGATCACCCACGATGTCGAGTTTGTGGCGACGGTCGCGGATCGGGTGCTGATGCTGGGTCGTGGCGGGCTGGTTGCCCAGGGGAGACCGCAGACCGTACTTAGCACCTCGCCCCTCTTCGCGCCCCAGGTCGCACGCATCTTCCCCGGCAGCGGCTGGCTCACCGCCGCCGACGCCCTCGCGGGGCGCGGCAATGGCGGATAAGGGTACCACCCGACCCTCACCCCCAGCCCCTCTCCCGCACGCGGGAGAGGGGCTGGGGGTGAGGGCTGAGCGGCGGCAGACTCCTTAGACAAGGTTTCAGGTACCAGGTTTTAGGTTTACAGT
>CAIXLU010000139.1 GCA_903920315.1 uncultured Oscillochloris sp. | reverse complement strand
TATCGGCTATCGGCTATCGGCTATCGGCTATCGGCTATCGGCTATCGGCTATCGGCTATCGGCTATCGGCTATCGGCTATCGGCTATCGGCTATCGGCTATCGGCTATCGGCTATCGGCTATTCCTCCACCGGCTGGTTGTTGGCGTCGCGCAGATATAGGTTCACGTCGGGTTCGACATCGCGCAGCGACCGGCTGGCGCGGAATGAGCGGTGGTGTTCCGATTCAAACTGTGTATCCAGGGTATCGCGGAGCAGGGGTTTGGCGGTACTCGTCCCCTCGTACTGCTGGTATTGCACCGCCACGGGAGCTTGGAGGTAGGCGTCAACCACCGTTTGCCAGGAGTCGAGCAGGTTGACGATGCGGTTCTGTACGGCCCGTAGGCGCTCGCTGCGCTCGTTGTCGTCGGCGAATACCTGCTGGTGGATGCGTTGCTGGAAGACGCGGATGAGATAGGATTCCAGCGTCGTTCGCACCGAGGCGATCTGGGCAACCCCGGCGGGCGGGCTGAGGGTCGGCTCGTGATGACGGGCCAGGGCGACGAGGGCACCGGCGAAGCCGCGATCCATCGCACGCGCCGAGAAGGGAGTCACGCTGGTGGCCTCTACTGAGCGGTAGAAGGTCTCGTGGTAGTGACGGAATCGCTCGTAGTGCGAGCGGTCACGCGGTTTGTGGACGTTGAGCAGGGTGACAACCAGCCCCGGTCGGGCGTCGTCGCGACCGACGCGGCTGGTGGCTTGAATATATTCGGCGGTGAGCATGGGCTGGCCGACGACCAGCATCAGGCCGAGGCGCTGAATGTCGAGGCCGACCGAGATCATGTTGGTGGCCAGGGCGCAGTCAACCCGGTCATCCCGGCGGTGAAAGGGCGATTCGAGCCGACGGCGGGCCTCGGCGATCTGGTCGGTCGTCACTCGCGAGGTCAGTTCGAGAACGGCGCTGAATCGGGTGCGATCCGCAAAGAGGCCGCTGACTTCGCCAACCCGCATGCGTGCCCCGTAGCCTTTGACGGTGTTCTGCACCTCTTCTTCCAGAATACGCCGCGCACCGCCCAGCTCACGCAGGTTGTTGAAGTAGCCCAGGACGGTCATGTACGGATCGGCGGGGTTGGTTTTATTCCCGTCACCGCCCGCGTCGAGATAGGCTCGCTGCGCGGCTCCCATCAGGGCCAGCCAGGCTTTGCGCATGACGACTTTCGGGCTGCGCCCTTGCGCCGCGATGCCGACATACTGGCGGGCAGGCGTCTCGTCACACGGAGCCGTGCGGGCAAAGAACGAGTCGCGCCGGTCGGGGCCAAGCGGGGGGAAGAGATGGGTCAGGGGACGACCGAACAGCGCCTGGATCTGAGCCTGGGCGCGGCGCACGGTGGCGGTTGAGGCGATAATCTTGGGGCTGACGGGCGTGCCGTCACGGGATTGGGTACAGAGCGCATCAATCGCCGTTTCGTAGAGACCGGCCATCGTGCCGAGTGGGCCAGAGATGAGGTGGAGCTCATCCTGGATAATCAGGTCGGGTGGGGCCAGGGGCTGACAGAGCATCTGGCCGCGTTTCGGTTCGGATGCGGCGTAGAATCCGCTCGCATCGTGACGGTCGGCACCGCCCAGCAGCGCCCCGCTGGCTCCGACCCAGGGCAACGCCGCAAACTTATCCACGGTGGCGATCAGGAAGGCGGGCAGGCGACGGTAGATCATTTCATCCACCGCGATGATCGGCAGTGGGCGGTTGCGGCTGAAGTCGCACGCAAAATTGCGACAGACGATGCGGAGTTCGTGAGGTGTATTGGCGTGGGGCCGCAGGCTAAACGAGTCTGCCGTGAAGCGGGTGTTGCACCAAGGGCAGTTTTCCAGCGGAATCGGTGCGGGGCTGCCCTTCGCGTTTTTTTTGTAGCGAATAACCAACGCACGGGCCGTATCCTGGCGTTTGTCGCCCTTCTCGCCCATCGTGTTGGGCGTGGTTCCCTTGCCCACCCACAGGCCAATCTCAAAGGGCCAGGTGCCGTAGCGCTCCGGTGCCTGCTCCCGCTCCAGTTCCAGCGCACAGATCAGGCCGGTCGCACGGGCCAGTTGATCGAGCGTCAGCAGGCGCAGGGTGTAGCGCATGATCACGCTCACCCCGGCCCCGGCTTTCCCCTCGTCGCCGGGGTTACGGATGCGGCGCAGGACGATGGCGAACGCAGCCAGTCCCAGGTACGCTTCGGTTTTGCCGCCGCCGGTGGGGAAGAAGAGCAGATCTACGCTGGCTCGATCCGGGTTGTGCGGGTCAGCCAGACCGGGCAGGTTAAGCAGGATGAAGGCTAACTGAAAGGCTCGCCACGCGGGATGGGCGATGCCGTTGCGTGTGCGCAGGGCGCGGGCGATTGCCCGGTTTGCGGTGCAGAATGCCTCCCGCGCCTCGGGCGACTGTACCAGCAGATCAATGCCGCGCCCGATGCGGGTGGCGGCGATCTCGGCGTGGGCAACCAGGGTTTCGGCGGTCTCGCGGCGTGTGCCGGAGAGTGTGGCCGCGCTGGCCCGCTGCCCGTTGAGCCAGTCACGGTAGGCACTGACCAACGGGCGCAGGGCGGCCTCAGTCGCCGCGCCGTCCACCAGAGCGCCCAGCGCGTCCATACCCAACTCCACACCCGCCACCGGAACGGTGACGGTTTTCTCCACGTCGGCGCTCGGAATCCAGGCCGTGCGCAGCAGGTGACACGCGCCGTCGTGCAACTCCCATTCGGCGGAAATGCCGTGGCCAACGGCGTACTCGGGAACACCGGCATAATGCAGGTCGGCCACCAGACCGTCCCATTCCTCGGCATGCATGCCGCTTAGGTTGGGCCGCGCCACAAAGGGCAGCGTACTCTGCACCTCAATCTCGGCCTGAAAGGCGTAGGCCGGATCGGGCAGATCCTTCACCGGGGCGCGATGGTTGATCAGGTAGACCGAGACAGAGCGCGTGCCGGGGGGCAACGGGATCGCCCGCCCGTGAATGGTGATCGGGCGCTCGATCACCTGGTACTGCAAGCCATGAGAATCGGGGACGTGATGTGCCGCCTGCGGCCCGCCGGTCAGCGTCACCGTCACCGGCACCTTGCGTTGGGTGCGCTGCCAGACCTTCGCCTGCGCCTCGCCCGATCCCTCAGCCGGGATGCTCGCCTCCGCACGCGGCTCTCCCCCTTCCGCACTCGGCACGGGTTCAAGCCGGTAGTCGCCCCAGCGCAGCGTCACCTCCAGTTTCTGGGCCTCGGCAGACACCAGGAAGGTCAGGCCGATGGACGAGGGGAAGAAGCCCTTCTTGGCCGGGCGGCGATCCTCATTGGCCTCCTGGTCAAGTCCGGTCTGCTCAGGAACCTCCTCCGGCTCATCGTCCTCGTCAGGATCGCTGCTTTTGTCCACCAACGTCCCCGACGGGATGAGGAAGCCGGTCAGGTACCAGTTGGCGGGCCGCAGGTTTTCGGGGAGATGCTCCGTCTCCAAGGCGTGCCCGGCACACGGGCCGACCAGATCAAGTTTCAGGGCGTCAACAAGCTGGGCGCGGACGGCGAGGGGTGCGGGCGGGTTGATCATCAGGTTTTTCTCTATGCTACAGTATCTTCTCGATTATAAGGAGGAGCTATGCACGTCGCACCACAAAACTCGGAGTTTGTCATCTGTGTTGATAACACAGACTACCCGGCGGCGCTCGAACGGCGAAAAGTATACCGGATCATTCCCGATGATAACGCCGCAAAGCACCTCCTCGTGCGCGTTATTGACGAGTCGGGTGAGGATTATGTGTACCCGGCACGTTATTTTGTTCCGATTCAGTTGCCACCCCATGTCCAGGAAGCCATCTTCCGTGCGGCATAAGGGTTGTTTGGCACTACCGCAAAAGTCGCCCTGTCGCGGCAACGTTCGCCGGGGGCTGAAGCCCCCGGCTAGGTTGACGAAGGCCGCTTAAGCGGCCGCAGATAGGCCGCTTAAGCGGCC
>CAIXLU010000138.1 GCA_903920315.1 uncultured Oscillochloris sp. | reverse complement strand
ACAGCCCGCGAAGGCGGGCTTCGTCCCATAGAGCCGAGGGCTTTAGCCCCACGGCGATGCGGTGGCAGAACGTTGCACCCGCTCTGCGCCGTGTGCTTCGCCACTTCTCAGGAATATGCTAAACTAGAGATACCCGAGTGAAACTCATACTTTACAGACACGCGCAGGAGAGCGCCCATGACGACGCTGGACACCGACACGCTGGAGATGGTACTGACGACTCTTCGTGAATACGCGGCCAAGGAACTCAAACCCGAATATCTTCGTGAACTCGACGAGCATGACGAGTTCCCTGCCAAGGTGCTGAAGGATCTCTACAACCCTGAGAAAATCGGGCTGCACCTGATCTTCATCCCCGAAGAGTATGGTGGACTTGGCGGCGGTGCCTACGATATCTACCGCGTCTCGGAACTGATGGCCCGGATCGATCTTGGCATCGCCACGGGCGTGCTGGCGACCTTCTTGGGTACCGATCCGATCACGGTGGGTGGCACCGAGGAGCAGAAGTCTCACTGGATGGGCCGTATCGCGGATGAGGGTCTGCTGGTGGCCTACGGGGCGACTGAGCCGCAGGCTGGCAGCGACCTGGGCACGCTGAGTACGAAGGCGGAGCCGGTAGTCGAGGATGGTCAGGTAGTCGGTTACAAGATCAGCGGGCGCAAGCAGTGGATCAGCAATGGCGGCGTGGCCGAGATCTACACGGTGCTGGCCAACGCCCCCGGCGGCCTCTCCTGGTTTGTGGTTGAGAAGGACGCCCCAGGCTTCGGCAAGGGTAAGCACGAGGATAAGCACGGCATCCGTGCCTCGAACACGTCTGCCCTGTTCCTCGATGATGTCTATGTCACCGCTGACCGGCTCGTTGGCGGAATCGAGGGTCGCGGCCTCGCCCAGGCCCAGGCCGTCTTTGGCTATACCCGCCTGATGGTGGCAGCCTTTGGACTGGGCGGCGGCTGGGCGGCGCTGGAGCGGGCTATCCGCTACAGCCAGACCCGCGTGCAGGGCGGTGGGCTGCTCTCGACCAAGCAGGCGTACACGCACAAACTGCTGGTGCCGAACGCGGTGCGCCTAGAGGCGGCCCGCGCCTATATCGAGTGGACGGCGGCGCGGATTGATGCTGGTGAACCTGACCTCCAGACCGAAGGGGCGATTGCCAAGTTCCTGGCCACCGAGGGCGGCAACAAGGCGGCGGAGGATGCTATCCAGGCCCACGGCGGCTATGGCTACACCAAAGAGTACATGGTCGAGAAGATCAAGCGCGACGTGCGGATCACCTGCATCTACGAGGGTACCTCGGAGATTATGGAATGGACGATTGCCCGCGACCGCTGGCAGATCCACCTGAAGACTCAGGGCGCGTATTATCGCGACTGGGCCGTCCGTCTCGATAAATTGGCCACCACCAGCCCGGCTGGAGGCGCAGCCACGGCTGCCCTGGCCCTGCGCGCCCTGGCCAATGTCCTTGAGCGCTGTCGGCTCGACCGGCTCACCCGCAACCAGCACGTCCTCTTCCGCCTCGGCGAGCTGATCGCTATGGGCGAGACGGCGGCGATATTTGCCGAGTACGCCGCCACCCCCAGCCGAGCCATCCCGCTCGGTGCCGAGACGCGCCTAGCGATGGCTCGCATCCACGCCCGCGAGGCAGCCCTGAAAATCGCCACCGACGGACTGGCCTGGACAATCGGGGCCGGACAGACAGACCCGCAGTTGGCGAATACTCTGGGTCTACCGGCGATTTACGCCGCTCAGGCTGGCCGGATCGAGGACATGAACCGAGTCGCCGCCGATCTTATCGCTGCATTCCCTGCCGAATAAGTTAAGTTGTTTTTCTTATGGACACGATGCGGCTTCGCCGTATCGTGTCCATAAGAAAAATCTGGAGTCGCTCTCATGGATCAGGTTGCTAGGCGTGCTGTGGCCATTGTCGGCCTCGGCGCGATCCTTCCCGATGCGCCAAATGCCCGGGCCTTCTGGGCGAATATCATCAACCGGCGCTATAGTATTATCGAGACTCCCCCCGACCGCTGGCGACTCGCCGATTATTACGACCCCGACCCAACCGCACCTGATAAGACCTACTCGAAAATCGGTGGCTGGGTGCGCGATTTTAAGTTCGACTGGCAGCGCTACCGCATGCCGCCGAAGGTTGCTCAGGCGATGGATCCGAGTCAGCAGTGGGCAACCACCGCTGCCGCCGAAGCACTTGGCGACTACGGCTACCCCGACCGGCCACTCAACACCGAGAACACGGGCGTCATCCTCGGCACGGCTATGGGTGGCGAACTGCACTACCTGACCAACCAGCGGGTGATCTTTCCTAACTTTGCCGCCTGGCTACGGGCCACGCCGATCTTCCGCACCCTGCCCCCCGCCGCCCAGGCCGAGCTGATCTCGCAGTTCCATAACCAGATGGATCGGGCGCTCCCGCAGATCACCGAGGACTCGATGCCCGGTGAACTGGCCAACATTGTGGCCGGACGTGTGGCCAACCTGCTGAACCTGCGCGGCCCGAATTTTATTGCCGATGCCGCCTGCGCCTCCACCTTCGCCGCAATTGATGCCGCTGTCGAACTACTCACCGACGACCGGGTGGACGCCGTGCTGACCGGCGGCATTGACCGCAACATGGGGCCGTCCACGTTTGTGAAGTTCTGCAAGATTGGTGCGCTCAGCGCCACGGGCACTCGTCCTTTCGGCGATGGGGCCGATGGCTTTGTGATGGGCGAGGGCGGCGCGGTCTTCCTGCTCAAGCGCCTGGAAGATGCCGAGCGCGACGGCGATATGATCTACGCGGTCATCCGTGGCCTGGGAGCCTCATCTGACGGTAAGGGCAAGGGGATCACCGCACCTAACCCGGTCGGCCAGATCTACGCCATTGAGCGGGCCTGGCGCAATGCCGGGCTTGATCCGGCTACCTGTACGCTGGTCGAGGCCCACGGCACCAGCACTCGCGTCGGTGACCTGACCGAAGTCGAGAGTCTGAGCAAGGTCTTTGGGGTGGCGGAACGTGGCAGCATCGGGCTTGGCTCGGCCAAGAGCAATATCGGCCACCTGAAGGCTGGGGCCGGTGCAGCGGGTATGCTCAAGGCGATCTTCGCCGTTCACGAGAAGGTGCTGCCGCCCACGCTCAACTCCGAGCGATCAAACCCGCATATTGATTTCGCCGCCAGCCCGTTCCGCCTCATCCACGAGGCTGAACAGTGGCAACGTCGGGGCACCACCCCGCGCCGCGCCGGAGTCAGCGCCTACGGATTTGGCGGCACCAACTT
>CAIXLU010000137.1 GCA_903920315.1 uncultured Oscillochloris sp. | reverse complement strand
CCTCCAGGTTCACCTTATCGGTCTCCAGTTCCACCACCGCCTCCCCAGCGGCCACAGCATCGCCTTCGCGCTTTAGCCATCTGGACACCGTCGCCTCAATGATCGACTCGCCGAGGGTGGGGACTTTAATCTCGTAGGACATGGAAGAACTCTCCTAATATGGCGGTAGGGGCGCATCGTGATGCGCCCCTACGAGGAAATGGTTATTGTATCGCCGGGACAGGCGATCCCTGCACCGCCTCGCGAACGATCCGGCTTTGCTCGTAGCTGTGCAGGCTGTGCATTCCCGCAGCGGGGCTGGCCGACTCGCCACGACCGACGTAGCGGACGGGAATGGTCTGGCCCAGTACGTCGTGCAGACGCAGAGCGATGTAGCTCCAGGCACCCATATTCTGCGGCTCTTCCTGGAGCCAGACAACCTCTTGAAGATTGGGGTAGTGCGCAAGGTGCGCGGCCAGTTCCTCCGTTGGGAAAGGGTAGAGCATCTCGATGCGGAGCAGATCCACGCTGCCACCGGCCTTCTCTAGCTCGCCGCTGGACAGAACATCAATCGCAATTTTGCCGCTGCACAGCACCAGCCGAGTGACATCCTCGGCGGGCGGGGCGTCCGCGCCCAGGCCAAGAACGGGATGGAAGCTATCGTCCGCCAGATCGCTCAGCGAGGAATTGGCGCGTGGGTTGCGCAGCAGGCTCTTGGGGGTCATCACGATGAGCGGGCGCGGGTAACCAGCCAGGGAAGCAGCCTGGTAGCGCAGCAGGTGGAAGTACTGGCCGGCGGTGCTACAGTTGGCCACACGAATGTTATCGGTCGCGGCCAGTTGGAGGAATCGCTCAAGCCGCCCGCTGGAGTGTTCTGGCCCCTGGCCCTCGTAGCCGTGAGGCAGCAGCAACACCAGGGCCGGATCCTGGCCCCACTTGGCCTGCCCCGATACAATAAACTGATCAATGATCACCTGAGCGCCGTTGGCGAAGTCGCCGAACTGGGCCTCCCAGAGAACCATTGTCCCCGGCGCGTGCGAGCTGTAGCCGTACTCGAAGGCCAGCACCGCCGCCTCGGAGAGTGGACTGTTATAGACTGCGAAGGCCGAGCGGGCCTGCGGGATGCTGTGCAGCGGAATAAACCGCTCGCCGGTGAGCGAGTCGTGCAACACCAAATGGCGCTGGCTGAAGGTACCCCGCTCGCTGTCCTGTCCGCTCAAACGGATGGGCGTGCCGTCGGAGAGAATAGCGGCGAAGGCCAGGGATTCGGCGTGCGCCCACTCGATCCCGCCGACATCGTGGATGGTCTGACGGCGGCGCTGGAGCATGCGCTCCAATTTGGGGTGCGCCGTAAACTCAGCGGGCCGGTCGAGCAGCGCCTCGTTTAGCTCAATCAGTTTGTGGGTTGATACCGGCTTGGCGTAGACACTCGGGCGCAGTTTGGGCTTGTCTACAACCCGAGTCTTTGCCGGTGGCGGGGCTTCAGTGGCGAGGCGCTGACGCTCACGCACGGTATCAAATGCGTGCTGGAGCT
>CAIXLU010000136.1 GCA_903920315.1 uncultured Oscillochloris sp. | reverse complement strand
TGCCTCAAGCACAATCGGGGCGGGGTAGGTGACAACATCGCCCGCAACCGAACTGACGATGGCATCGAAGGTAACGGCCCCGGGCTTGGCGGTCCCGTCCACCCAGACCGTGAGGTCAGCGGGGGGGTTGACGCTGGTGGTCGAGATCGTCCACGAACCGGCAGCGGGATTGGGGATCAGTAGGCGACACCACGCCTCGGCATCGCGGCCCGTGCCGACACCGGCATCCTCACAGGGTACAGTGATGGGGGTGCCCCCGGAGGCGGTTGCCTCTAGGGCGACAGAGGTGTGGGTACCGGTGAAGGCTGCCATCACCTCAAGCTGTCCCAGAGCGGCGTCAACCGTGAAGGAGATCGGGGAGGTATCGGTGAGGGGTTCCTCGATCAGCGAGACCACGGTGGCGGCCTTGCTCTGCTGAATGGCGGCATCAATAGCCTGACGCATCTGGGCCAAAGAAGCAGAGTCTTGATAGCGCCCGAGAGTGCTGTCCGCGAGTGTACGCAACTCGGCGGCAGCGGGCGATGCAAGGCCAAAGGCGAAGACCGGGATACCGTCGCCCTGGAAGGCGGAGATGAGAGAAATGGGCGCGGCATCGGCGGTGGTCGCACCGGCGGCGAAGATGTAGACTTCGCGGTTCACGTCGGTGGGCTGGGCGATGAATGCCGTCAGAGCCGTCTGGAGGGCCGTGCCGGTGACACGGGCATCGGTCGCACTGCTGGTAAGCGCATCAATCGCCGCCTTGATCGTGACGCGGTCGGTGTCGCTGACAATGCGGGTGATCGGCAGTGTGGTCGTCACCGTGTCGGCGTAGGTGATCAGACCGACACCATCACCCACAGCGGCGCGGTCAACCAGGGCGCGCAGCGTGGATTGAAGGTCGGCGCGCTGGCTGGCGGAGAGGCTGGCGGAGCGGTCAACCACGATCTGGAGGATCGTGTCGCCGTCGCCGAATGCGGCGATGCGGGCAAGGCCGGGGGCTCCACCATTCCAGACGATGTTCAGCTTGTTCCGGGCGGTCGCTTGGTCGGCGGGCAGTTGAATTGAGGGAGCCTGACCGGCGGCGGGAGCGACAGCGGTCAGTTCGGGGTAGTAGACCCGTGGCCGACCGTTCACCGTCCGAGCGCTCTCCGGATCCTGCGCGGCCGGACGAACCAAGGTCTCCCAGGCGCTGGCACCGTACTTCCGGCGCTGGGCAGTGTTGTTGGCGGGTGTACTGTTGAGCGCAGTCGAGAAGTTAAGCCAGTTCAGGTCGCCGCCATTGGCGGGAACGGCGTTCCACTGGCTGTGCATAACCGAGTTCTGCACGGGTGTATCGGTGGAGCAGGGGCCGCCTAGATTATTTGCGTCACAGGGGCCGCTGCCCTTGTACTCATCGAAGAGCCCGTAGAAGTAGTGGCCCATCTCGTGGGCCATCGTATAACCACCCTCAATCTGACCGGCATCATTAAGGATAAAGTTGTTGGTTTGGAAGGCATCGCAGTGTTCAATCCGACCGCCCTCCACGCCGTACATGTTGGTGTGGGCGTTCGGCCAGCAATCCTTGATCCAGACGATGTTGGCCCGGTCGGCCATCTGCGCGTCGGTGTAGATTGTCACCCGACCAATCTGGTGGGTACCGTTGCTCATTTCGTAGATCGCGTCGGCGAGATACTTGACGTTATTCTCAATCGCTATGCGCTTGGCAGCGGTACTGGCGCGGGTATCGTAGTACGAGACGGTCAGGTCAATCGTGCGCTGATTCCGCTGGGCGGCGGACGGGGTAATCGTCACCGGGGCGGTGGGCGCGGACTCACCGATAGCGTTGCGCGTAATCAGGCGATAGTCGTAGGCAACGCCGGCCGCGACGGAGCTATCCACGTAGGTTGCGGCTGTACCGGGTAGCGTCGCGATGGTCGCCCAGGTACTGCCGCCCGACGGGGCGCGTTCGATCCGATACTGGGTGCTGCTGGCGGCCTGCCAGCTCAACAGTACGTTGCTGAGCGGGTCGAGGGTTGCGGTCAGGCCCGCAGGTGTGGCAGGTGTGGACGGCACACTGGTGGTGACGTTATCAATCTCCCAGTACCAGGCACCAGTCGCATTGTAGTAGCGGAAGCGGATGATCACCGCCGGCTTACCGGCAGCCTGGGCCGAAATATCCAGATTCAGCGTGGTGGTGATGTCGGCCTTAGTTCGCCAGACATTCGTCCAGGTGACACCCTCGTCGCTGCTCACATCAATATCGCCGGTGGACGTATCGTATGCGCGGAAGACGGTGCTCAGGTTTAACTGTACTCCCTTCGCCGCAGCGAAGTTCAGGCTCGGCGTGCGCAGCTCGGTATCCAGCGCAACGGAACCCGCATTGTCGCTGTCGGCAATCGCGAAGCCGCCGCTGCCGCTGGTGATGTTCGTGCGTGCGCCGGGGTCGTTAAAGGTCCAACTGGGGCCACTGGTAGGCAGTACACTCCAGTTAGCGGGAACAGTCTGGGCATCAAACGTCTCGTTGATCGTGCTGACCGCCGCACAGGCGGCGGTCGTCGCCTGGGCCGGGGTCGCAGTAGGTGTTGCGCCCGCCCCGTTCACCGCGCTGACCCGGTAGGAGTAACTGGTCGCGCAGGTGAGATTGGCGTCACTGTCGCTGTACTGGATACTGCCGGGGCCAACCGTGGTCAGGGTCGTCCAGGTAGTGCCATCAGACGAACGTTCGACGCGGAAGCCGGTCTCATCACTACTATTGTCTTTCCACGTCAGGTTGATCTGATTACCACTGGCCGTAGCAGCCAGATTACTGGGTGCAATCGGTGTGGTCGGCAACTCGACGCTGACGTTGTCAACCTGCCAGAACCAGGCCCAGTTGGCATTGTAATAGCGGAAGCGAATCTGTACGGTTGGCTGATTCGCCACCTTTGAGGAGAGGTCAAGCTTCACCTTTCCAATAACCGAGGTCTTGGTGTGCCAGACATTCACCCAGGTTGTGCCACCATCAGTACTCACATCCACATCGGCGGTTGACTGCTCGTATGATATGAACCGGGTTTGGAAGATCAGGCGTGCGGTGGAGACTCCGGCAAAACTGATCACCGGGCTCCGCAGTTCGGTATCCATCGCCACTTCACCGGCGTAGTCACTGTCGGCAATGGCGAAACCGCCGCTGCCGCCAG
>CAIXLU010000135.1 GCA_903920315.1 uncultured Oscillochloris sp. | reverse complement strand
GTACCAGGTCTATTATGTGAATGACGGCACCGCCACGACGCAGGTGAGCATGTGGTCCGGGCCGTTTACCACCAAGGCAGCGAATGACAAGACGATCACTCTGTCAACGTTTGATCTGTCCAATGTCGCCTTGGATAGCCCTGCCGACGATACGAAGACCACTCTGCCCATCACTTTTAGCTGGACAGATCGCGGCCTTACTGGCGAGGGCTACTATTTCTGCCTCTATGACCCGGATACTTTTGCGACGGGATGTTCACCTCGGCAGAGTACCCTCAGCTACCAGGTAACTCTCTCAAATCTCCAGGGCATTACGGGGCTGAACTTCCAGTACGATCACCGCTACGCATGGTACGTTGTGGTTGAAGCAGTGGGCGGAGACGCCTTAAAGCAGGATTTCAACTACGGCTTCTCGTTTTATGAGCGCGGCGTGACCGTGACAGAGGTGGCCCCGCCAGCCCTGCCAACACCGCCCGATCCCAGCGGGCAGACACCGAGCGGCGGCACTGGCCAGGACTGGACGGTGATGGCCTATATTGCGGGCGATAACAATCTGGGCGACCTAGTTCGCTACCCGAACGCAGAGGCCAACCTGCAGGGGCAGTTCGCGACCCTCAAGCAACTCGCCACCAGTTACCCGAAGGTTAACTTTGTGACGCTGACCGACTTCTATGACGGCAGCGGCACACAGCTCTGCCAACTCAAGTCGGACAGCACGCAGAACTGCCAGCAGCTTGGCGAGAAGGACACCTCAGATCCAGCGGTACTCACCGACTTCATCAACACCGCGATGGATCGCTTCCCAGCGACCCACACGATGCTGATTATTGCCGACCATGGCAACACGATGAGCGGCATGGCTGTGGACGAGACCACATCGCAGACAGCGATAATGGATCCGGGCGAGATCCGTCAGGCATTTCAAAACAGCCGACTGGCAACGACGAAGGCCGATGTCATCTTCTACAGTGCCTGTCTGATGGGCAGCTTCGAGAGTGCCTACAACGCGGCACCCTTCGCCAACTACCTGGTGGCGAGTTCTGATGAGCTGTGGGTGCTGAGCGTGTATGAGCGGATGCTGCCGTTCCTGAGTGGCTCCAGCAAGGACGACCCACGCGCAGTGGCAGCCGGGATCGTGGATGCCTATAAACGCTCGGTGCAGGCTACGGCAAATAGCATGTATATCTCCAGCGCGGCCTACGATCTCTCGAAGATCACTGTGGTGAATAATGCAATCAGCCAACTCGGCGTGGCCATCAGCGACGGACTGAACAGTACCCAGAACGAACTGATCCGCAGTACGCTCAACCGCATCCGCAACAACGTCCAGGTTTACGACTCGTCGGGCAACAACCTGCTTGACCCGAGCGAGGATGCGCTGGTGGATCTCCGGCACCTCACAACATTGCTGAGCGACATCCCGGACTCGGGCAACGGCGGGACAGTGGCGGAACTGAGCGCGATCAAGACGGCAGCCACCGGCGTGCTGACCGCCATCGGGCCAGTGGGTGATACGGCAAGTTCGTTTGTAATCGCCAGCCAGCAGATCAGCGGTGGAAATGGCGAGGGCGGAGCGCATGATCTGAGGAATGCTACCGGCCTCTCCCTCTTCATGCCCAACGGCAACGTTGACGCTATGGGCAAGGGCCAGCAGCGGGCCATGTCTAACCTTTACCTGAACGGCACTATCTACACCCCACTCAACAGCGCGACTCAGTGGGATGACGGGCTGCGCCTGTACACCGGGTTCAGCAACGGTTCCGCATCCCCTGCCAGCGGGCCGGG
>CAIXLU010000134.1 GCA_903920315.1 uncultured Oscillochloris sp. | reverse complement strand
TCGCCACAATGAACACCAATTGGCACATTTTCCACCGGCGGAGACGCCCCAGTCGCTCTTCTCAGGTTTGACCCATTGCTCCGTTTATCGCATTGTAATGCGGTAAAAAAAGATGTGGGTAAAGATATGCGCTCGCGGGGGGGCTAGGGGGGGTACGTATGCCAAGAGTGTAAAGTAAACTCGGCCCCTCTGAAACCTTGTTGTCAAGGCCGGTTTATTTTTGACCCCTATTGCCGATGAGAATTGACCCACCCCGGCAGTTTGGATCGGACGGGCGGACGATACGCACGTACATGCGTGCGGTGGTCACACGGTGTCGGGGGAGCGTGGGGCATCTCTCCGTGCGAGGGCGTCCCGTTCGCGAAGCAAGGTCGCGACAACCTCCTCCAGGCGGGCGTGGGTCACGGCGCTGGGTGGGCCAAGATAGATTCTCCGCAGGCGTGCCCCCTGCCGACGATAGACACTCCCATAGTGCCCACCACGCTGACGGCCCTCGTGGCGCACCGTCATGAAGCCACTAATGTAGCCGCACCTCCGGTCATGCAGGGGATAGGAGAACCGGGTGGTGCTGGCTGAGCTCAGCCAGGCAAACCACGCCGGGCTGTCCAGGCGGATCCGCCCATCCGGCAGATCCGGGCTGTATACGCAGGTGCCGTCACTAGTCGGGGGTTTCATTGGCTTTTTGTGTCCCCTTTCTGCCAAAATGTGACACAACATCCTTGTCCGTCGGTGCGGCGGATGTAGCGGGCAGATCCACGGGGAGCCGCTGGCGCATTCGGTAGCTCCGCCCATTGATCGCCACCACTTCCGCGTGGTGCAGCAGGCGATCCCGCAAGGCGGAGGCAAGAACATCATCACCGAGGAGTCCGCCCCACTCCGCGAAGGTCAGGTTACGGGTGACCAGGGTGGGGCGGCGTTCGTAGCGCGCCGCAATCAGTTCACACACGGCGTGGGCCTGGTCGGGGCTGAGGCGGGTATAGCCAACCTCATCGAGGACCAGTACCATCGGCTGGCTGTCGCGTCGCACCACCGCCATCCCCCCACGCGGCCATGGGTGCGCGAGTTGCTGACTGAGCTCGCGCAACGTGACAAACAGTGCCGAATGACCCGCCTCGATGGCCGCCGTTGCCAAACGACACGCGAGATGGGTTTTCCCTACTCCGGGCGGACCGACCAATACCACGTTTGTGGCGGTCGGGAGGAATGCCAGACTGGCCAGTTCGCGCATCAATCGCTCCGACACCGTCGGCGGGAAGCGAAAGTCGAAGCGTTCCATGCGGGCCGGGAAGGGCAGTCGCGCCGCCCGAACCCGGCGCTCCTGGGCGCGCTGCTGGCGCCCATCCACCTCGGCACGCAATGCGGTCTCCAAAAACGCCTCATACGAGAGCTGCTGCGGGCGGGCGGCCTCCCACAGAGTCGGCAACTGGGGCGACAGACTAGTCAGATTGAGCCGATGGAGGAGATCGCTCATGCCGCCCCCTCACTCGCCACCACCCCACACATCTGGTCGTATTCCGTGAGTGCCCGGCGCAGCGGGGTCGGCGGTGCCGCGATCGGGTGTCCGAGGGGGGCGGGAGCGGGTTGCCGCGTACTCGCCGGCGGCACGCCCGTGAATTGCTGCGGATGCAGCACCTGCGTCCCCGAGACGGCGTGGACGGGGTGCTGAGTGATCACCTGGCTCTGCGCCCACATCGTCAGGGTCTGGTAGCGGAGCTCCACCTGCACCACCTGTCCGGTGAGCTGCGCACGGGCCGGCAGCCCATACAATACCCCGTCAAAGGAGACAAACCCATCGCTGGTGACACGCCGGTCTTCGAGAGCAAAGCGCTCCCAGGCGAAGCCGGTGGGCAACGGGCATAACACCTCCTCCACCCAGCGGTCCACGGGTTTGACGTGCGTGGTGCCATGGATGGCGACATTCCGCCGGTCACACCAGGCCAGTGCGTGGCGGTTGAGGTCGTCGAGGTCACGAAAGCGCACCCCGGGCCAGAAACTCTCCGTGACGTAGCGGATGGTGCGCTCGACCTTCCCTTTCGTCTGGGGCGCGTAGGCCCGACAGACACGCGGGGTCACGCCGATCGCCGTGAGAAAATCGGCCCAAAGCGGGTTCCACTGGGGCGTGTTTCCGTCCATGTGGAGCAAAACACTCTTCATCCGATCAGCGAGTACGATCTGTGGCAAACCCTCCACATAGGCACACGCCTGCATGAGGCCGCGGATGAGTGTCGGCGTGTGACACCGCTTGGTGAAGCAGACAAAGCGCATGCGTGAGTAGCCAAGGATGGCCGTAAAGCCATACAGCTTCTGGATCCGCCCATCCTGCTCGAAGAGAAATTCACCCCAGTCAATCTGCATCTGCTCACCCGGCATCGTTTCATAGCGCCGCACGGGGCGACGGCCCCGGCGAGGCGGGCGTAACGGGGTGACAAAGGCACGGAGGATGCTGCTCGATCCCGTGTAGCCCTCCGCGCATAGCCGGTCAAACATCGTGGGGCAGTTCAAGAGATGATCCTCATGGATCCAGCGGCGGATCTGATCCGTGAATGGGTCGAGTTTGGAACCCCGGATTGGCCGGGGGGCCGCCTCAGGGGTCCCGCGCAGGTATTTCCGCACGGTGTTGCGGGCGAGGCCGGTGGCATCGGCAATGGCGCGGATGGACTGGCCTTGGGCGACGAGGTCGCGAATGGTGATCACGGTCTGGCTCCTGAGCATCGGCCCCTCCCTGCTCGCAGTAAGACGCGAGAGGAAGTATAGGCCGGGTCAGGGGTGGGTCACATCGTGTCGGCAATCTGGGTCAATTGTACACCGGCATCTACAATAGGGCAGGGACACCGAAGTCGCCGAAACGAGTTGGGACATAACGAGACGCGATCCGGCGACGGGCCATACCGCACGCGATCCGGCGACGGGCCATACCGCACGCGACGACCATCCCTGACGCCGTGCCCGG
>CAIXLU010000133.1 GCA_903920315.1 uncultured Oscillochloris sp. | reverse complement strand
TTGCCAGCGAAGCTGGCAACTTCGGCCACACATATGAAGAGTAGGGCGGCAGCCCTAAGCTTGATTGCCAATCTGAAGGGCGCGTAGCGCACGCAGATCAGCGCAGCCGCTACAGAACATCGCCACGCGCAGCTCGCGCAGGAAGCATTCGAGTCCCTCAACCACTGCCTCGGATCCGCGCTCGTTGATTGCATCGGCGAGGGCGGGTTTGGCGGTACCAACCATGTCTGCGCCCAGAGCGATTGCCTTGGCCACATCCACCCCGCTGCGGATACCGCCAGAGCCGATGATCGTGGCATCGGGCAGGGCGGCGCGCACCTCGCGCACACAGTCAGCCGTCGAGAGTCCCCAGTCGGCGAAGGTTCCCGCCACGCGACGGCCCTGCTCGCTGGGCTGACGGAATCGCTCGACCTCGCTCCAGCTCGTGCCCCCCGCCCCAGCCACATCAATGATCTGCACCCCGCAGGCGTAGAGTCGCCGCGCATCGGCGGCACTAATGCCGTTGCCGACCTCTTTGATGATCACCGGCACCTCAAGCGCCCGGCAGACCTGCTCGATCTTGGCGAGCAGCCCCTTAAAGTTTGTATTGCCCTCGGGCTGGACAGCCTCTTGAAGTGGGTTAATGTGCAAGATCAGCGCATCAGCCTCGATCATCTCCACCGCACGCCGACACTGATCCACGCCGTAGCCGTAGTTGAGTTGCACCGCGCCGAGGTTTGCCATCAGAGGAATGTGTGGGGCTACCCGCCGCACCTGGTACGTGGAAGCCAGCCGTCCGTCGGCCACAGCCGCCCGCTGGGAGCCTACGCCCATCGCCAGACCCAGGTATTCCGCCGCCTCAGCCAGGGCCAAGTTGATCCACTCGGCCACGCTGGCCCCACCCGTCATCGAGCTAATCAGCAGCGGTGCGCGCACCGGCTTGCCCAGGAACGTCGTCCGTGTATCAACCTCAGCCAGATCCAGCTCCGGGATGGCGGCGTGCGGCAGGCGGTAGGCGGCAAAGCCCGTGGAAATCCCCTTGGCCGCCACATCCTCGTTCAGCACAATTCGGATATGCTCCGCCTTGCGCCCCTCGGTCGGACCCGCTTCGGGCATTACGCGCTCCTTGTGGTATGGTATATCGGGTGATGGGCGGATCATAGCAGCAAAGCAAGGGAGCGTCAAACGAGGAGGCGGGAGGCGGGAGGCGGGAGGCGGGAGGCGGGGGGCGGGAGGCGGGAGGTGATTTACATGACTCTAGAGATTCTGCGGATAGACGGGATGCGCAGTGAGGGTGATCAGCGGGCGATCCTCGCGGCTGTGCGGGTGCTGCCGGGGGTGCGACGGGCAACCGCCAACCTCGCCGATCTCACCCTGCGGGTTGAGCGTGAAGATACCGTTGGTCTGGCGGTGATTATCGCGGCCATTCAGAGCATCGGTTATAGCGCTGCGGTACTCGTCTGATCCAGAGGTGCTACGGACTCTGGGGCGGTACCTGTCGGCAGCGTGAAGCGGAAGACGCTGCCCACACCGGGCGTACTCTGCACGCTGATCCTGCCCCCGTGCAACTCTACAAGCGAGCGGGCGATGCTCAGTCCGAGCCCAGTGCCGCTGATCTGTGCGCGCAGCACGCCATCGGCGCGGTAGAACGGTGTGAACAACCGCTCCATCTCGGTCGTACTCATGCCGATGCCCGTGTCGTGGATTGCCACTTCTACCAGATCTGCACCGCCATAGCTGGCCCGGATCTGCACATGCCCGCCAGCGCGAGTGTACTTCACTGCGTTGGTGATCAGGTTCGCCAGGATCTGGTCGAGCCGATGTGCATCGGCGCGTACCGTCGGCAGGTCGGGCGATATCTCAACCGACACCGTTACGTGTTGCTGCTGGATCTGCTGCTCCAGCATCGCCAGTACCGACGTGATCGCCGGGGCCACGGCCAGTTGCTCAATGTCTAGATCGATTTTCCCAGCGTCGAGTTGGCCCATGACGAGCAGGTCGTTCACCATCGCCTCCATACGCCGGGAGTTCTGCTGGATCATCTGCAGGAAGTGTTCCTGATCCGGCGTAATCGCCCCGCCGATCCCGTGGAGCATGAGGTCGGCGTAGCCACGGATGGGGGTAAGCGGGGTGCGCAGTTCATGCGAGACAGTAGCAAGAAAATTGCGGCGCGACGCAATCACGTCCTCCCACATCTGTTCGCGCTGTGCCTCTGCTTCACGTTGCTCGTGCTCAGCTTGCTCAAGTGCGCTTAAGGTCTCGTTTATCGTGTTCGCCAAAAGGCTGAACTCATCATGACCATCAATGGCTACCCGGTGCCTGAGATCTTTGTCAATGCCGATCATCTTCACATTCTGGATGAGATGTCCCAATCGCTCAAGCACAAGCTGGTTGAGTAGCTTCGTCAGCGTAAACATGGCGATCATGCCCGCGACGACAAAGGTGATCAGCGTGTAGAGGGCTGTGGTACGACCGATCCACACGATATCGCGGCTGCTGGTTACCTGAATCAGCAATGTCGGCGTTCCACTGGCGCTGGTGACGAGGCCGTAGCCGGCGACGCTATCCACGGTCAATGGTATCACGACCGGCGCTCCCGTCGTGGTAATCATCTCCACAGAATTTCTGATCGTCTCTAATAGATCCGGCTGATCGAGACGGTGAACCTGCAAGTTTAGCCGCAGTTGCGTGCCAAGTTGTACGATCTGCGCCGCATCAAGAGATCTCCCCATGATCATCGTACCCATACTTGGGCCGACAAAGTTGCTTGTCAGGATCGGGTGTGCGCTGAGGATTAGCGGTAGTCCCGGTAGTTGTACGATCTCAGTAGCCCCGTTATCTGATCCGATCTGGTTAAGCACTCCCGACGTGGTGATGCGGCGCAGCACCTCGGCATCATTTGCCGTGCCTTTGGCCGCGTCGAACTGATACGTCTTGTAGGCGCGCACATTCCCTGCCGTATCGAGAATAATCAGCAGGTTCAGTCGGTTGGTCTCAAAGCTATTTTGATTGAAGATCTGTTCGATAAAGCCATCGTTGTGGCCCTGAACGAAGCTGTAGGTATCATTCCAAGACGCATTGTCGCGTGTCAGTTGAAGCAACTGCTGTCGCTCATCGTCAATCGTATTGATCGCCCGCTCGACATTGCTAATAACGGTGTGGCGCTCAAGTTTGCTGAATTCATAGAAAATGATCGCCTGGAGGGGCAGAAAAAGCACCATCAGAAGGAAGAACAGCGCGATGCCAACCACGCGCTGAGTCCTACGCACAATGCCTGGCGAGGTCATTGTCAGGAGGGCGGATGTTGCTGCTGGCTCTCGAAATGTTGGCATAGCGGATAACTCAGCCCTTAGTGATCGCAGTCCACATGCCATTGTCGATCATAGATATTCGCGCTGGTTCACCCGCCGCCTCCACTCCTCTTTGATCTCCACCGGCGATCCTTGCGAGACCAGGAAGTCGAGCAGGAGGCGCGAGAAAGTGTTGGACTGCTCCAGGAAGGGAAAGTGATTCGCCTTCGGCAGCGTGATCATCTGGGTCAGGTGATCGCTCGAATCATTCAGGAAATGTGCGTGTTCGTCGGTGACGATCATATCTTTGCCGCCGTACACCGCTAGCAGCGGCACCCTGAGCGCCCCTAGCGCCGGGCGGAGATCCGTGTCGAGCAACGACTCCTGCACGCTAGACAGTACCGTCTCGCTGAGGCCCTCGGTGTCCTCGTAGAGTTCCTTCTGGACATCGGGGTCGGCGATGGGGATAGAGCGGATCAGCTTCGTCCAGACATTTGTTGATTGGCTGCGACCAAGCAACTTCGAGAAGGTACCCGGCCTCACGTGTCCGCTCAGCACACTCCCGTAGAGCGGCGTGCAGACCGCCATCACTTTGGTGAATCGCTCAGGCTTCTCGCGAGCCGCCCGGATGGCCACCATGCCGCCCATACCGTGGCCCACCAGATTCGCCTGCGGAATACCCATCTGTTCCATAAAGCGGTTGAGCATATCAACATAGCCTGAGATCGTGAACTGCGATCCACGCCGGTCGCTTTCGCCGTACCCCCAAAAGTCGAGGGCATAGGCGCGGTAGCGCTCCGAGGCCAGATCCATCGTGGGCACCCAGTAGCGCCATGATCCGAGCCAGCTATGGAGAAATATGATCGGCTGGCCTCGTCCGAAGACTTCATAGTGAACCAGTCGGTTATCAAGATGGATTGCGCTCACGAGACGTCCTCTTCAGCGTTTGGCACAGCCTGCTCAAGTGGGATAACAAAGCTGAAGGTACTTCCCTTCCCAATGTCACTGGTTACCCACATCTCGCCGCCGTGTTGCTCAATCAGCGCCTTGGCAATCGAGAGCCCGAGCCCTGTGCCGCCTGCAACATCGCGGAGCGGATTATCGGCTCGGTAGAACGGACGGAAGAGCTTTTTCGTTTGATCAGGCGACATCCCAACGCCCGTGTCCTCCACGTCAACCTGCATCATGCTCGCATTCTTCAGGAAGGCGCGTACCTGGATGCGCCCGCCCTCGAAGGTATATTTTACCGCGTTTGAGAACAAGTTAAATACGACTTGCGTGATCCGTTTCTGATCGGCCATCACGCGGGGGAGACCGACTGGCATATCGAGTGTCACCGACATGGACTTGCGCTCGTACTCTAGCCGCAGCGACTGCACAACCTCGTCAATCAGATCGGGGATGACAACCTGTGAGAACTTCAGCCGCTTTGAGGAGTCGGGGCGCGAGAATTCGAGGATGTCCTCGATCAGTGACTTGAGGCGGTTGGTGTTGTTCTTGATAATCCCTAGGTAGCTCACTTGGTCGGCGGTCATGGACTGGGTACCGCTGAGCAGGAGTACGTCTACATAGCCTTTGATCGCCGTAAGCGGCGTGCGCAGTTCGTGGCTTACATCGGAGATAAACTGCCGCTTCGCCTCATCAGCCTCAATCTCAAGAGTGATGTCGCGCAGCACCATCACATTGCCGTAGCCCTGGCCACCCGGCCCGATCACCGGGGCGATATTGAGGGCAATCACCTGGTTCGGGTTGGTCAGATCGAGGGACGCAGTATAGATGGTCTGGCTCTGGCGCACCTGCTTGAGTCCATTCATCAGCCCATTGTAGATCGTCTGCGCTCGCTTGCGCTGGGTCTCGTCTTTGCCATAGTCTGACAGCATGGTGATCGGCTGGCCAAGCAGCATGGGCGACGGTACCTCAAGTACCAGTTCGGCTGCCGGATTAAACAACGTGACGTCGCCCTGCGGGTCGAGGACGATCACGCCCTCGGTCAGCGAGCGGAACACCGCAGCGCTCTTTGAACTCTCTTCGCGCTGCTCCTCAAGCAGTACCGAGTTGCGGCTGGCCAGTTCGGTAATAAAACTGTAGAGCTGGGCGTTGCTTACGGCAGATGCCACCACACTGGCAATTGTCCCCAGCAGGTTCATCTGTGAGTCGGTAAAGTAGCCCACCGTCGGACTGGAGAGAATCAGCACGCCCAGTGCGGCGTCGCTGGTCTTCAGAGGAACACCGGCCACCGAACGCACATCGTCGGCGCGGCCCGGTTCCTTCACCCAGCGATTGTCTTTCAGTACATCGGCGATATTCGCCGATTCCTGGTGGTGCATCACCCAATCCGAGAGTCCCTCGCTGCCGCTGAACGAGATCGGGATGTTTGCCCCGCGCACATCGCCCCGGTCGAAGAGTACGGCTCGGCAGATCAGTGAACCGTTCTCTGTATCACGGAGCATAATCGAGCCGTGCGCGACGCCCAGGTTCTCCGATATAAGTTCCAGGGCGCGTCGGATGACGCTGTTGAGATCGAGTTGTGTGGTCAACTCCAGGCTAATCTCGTGTACCGCCTCCAGTCGATCCTTCTCCTCGGAGACCTGGCGGGTAGCTTGCTCAAGCTCGGCGGTGCGCTCGAAGACCCGCCGCTCTAAGTCGGCGGCCAGGTTGCTGATCTGAGCAAACAGACGTGCGTTCTGAATGGCCTGGCTGGCCTGGCTGGCGAGGGCGAAGGTAATCTCAACGGCCTCGACATCGTAGGCGTTCGTAGAATCGGCCCCGATGGTGAGCAGGCCAACCAGTGTGTTATCAACCAGCAGCGGTGCGCCAATCCAGGAGCGAGCATCCCAGCCTATCTGTCGGATTGCGTCGAAGCGCGGGTCGTTCTGGGTGTCGGCCAGCATCAGCGGTCGTCGCTCATGCGCAATTAACTGGAAGAGAGCGACATGTTCCACATCGAAGTTAGCGCTGAGCAGGCGTGTGTCGGTAAGTCCGCGAGTCTCTGTGATCTGTAAATGTCCGTGGCCCTCATCGCGTAGCAGGACGGCGGCGCTATCGTAGCGCACCACGCGGGCCAGTTGATCGAGAATGAGGGTCTGGATCTCGCGCAGGGCCAGAGTGCTGGTGAAGGACTGGGCCACATCGCGGAGGGTGTCGGCCAGACGGCGGCGCTGCTGTTCGAGCTGGAAGAGTTGGGCGCTCTTGAGAGCTTGACTGGCCTGATTAGCCAAAATGGAGATCAGCGAGATCTGGTGGTCGCTCCAGTCCACATAGGAGCGTGATCCGACCCAGAGGACGCCCAGGCGCTCGTCGTGTGCACCAATCACCACGCCGAGGGCGCTGCGGATGCCAATTTCATGCACGTCGCGATCAACCGTGGTCATGTCGGTGATGGCAAGGGGCTGATCGCGCTGGAGCAACTGGCCGGTCAGTCCATTCAGGCGGAACCCAAGATCAAGACCGGTCACAACTTTGCCGTTCTCCATGAGCAAAGGGTTACAGATCTGCCCGTGGCTGTCGAGCCGCAGTACCGCGCACATTTCCACACCGATCAGGCGCAGGGCTGCGTCAGCCACCATGAGCTGCGTCTCGTCGGGGTCGAGGGTACCCGAGAGATTCTGCGTTACCTCGAAGAGCGTGGTCATTTCCTGGGCGTTCTGGCGCGTCTCGCTGAACAGCGTTGCGTTATTGATCGCCACTGCCGCCTGGTTCGCTACGGTTGTCAGAAAACGCAGGTCGTTCTCATCAAAGGCGCGTGTCTCATCGCTCTGGATGGTGATGACGCCGATCACCTTGCTGCCGAAGATGATTGGCACCGCCAAAAACGACTCCTCCATCTGCCCGGTGATCGTGCTCCGCGCATTCTCCGGGTCGAGATTTCGCATGCGAGCATCCTCGGCGCTGTGGATCAGGAGGGGCTGGCGGTTGCGGATCACCCAACCGTTGATTCCTTTGGCCTCGTCAATCGTGATCGGGGGGAGCGCGATGGGTTGCTTCGCATCGTAGGCAATCGGGTAGCTAAGCATGCCTGTCTGCTCGCTGTAGATACCGATCAGCGACGTACTGACATCCAAGATCTCGCCGATGCCGTGGTGTAGACGATCCAACAGGTCGTGCTGCTCTAAAGTTGAGTTCACCGCCTCGCTAATCGCGTTGATCGTCGAGAGTTCGCCGATACGCCGCTCGCGTTCCTGGAAGAGCCGGGCATTCTCCATCGCCGTCGCTGCTTGATCGGCCAGACCCACGAGCAGCATCATTTCATCATTGCTGAAGCTGCGTAGATAGTTGGTCATCACGCTGAGAACGCCAACAATGTGTCCACGGTAGACCACCGGCACGCCCATAAAGGAGACCAGATTATTGTCGCGCTCGTAGTTCGGGTAGAACGACCCACCGCTCGCACGGACATCGTCTATGATCAACGGCGTGCCGGTTTCGGCGACTCGCCCGGTGTGGCCCTTCCCCACCGGCACGCGCATGTTGCGCCCGCGCTCGGTTGGAATGCCGTCCAGAGCTGCGGGGAAGAGCATCCCGCCCTCGTCACCGAATGCCCACAGAGCCACTGTTGTCACGTCGAGTTGGCGGCTCACCAGTTCCATCAGCTTCTTAAGGACCTCTTCAGGCTGAAGCAGCGAGGGAAGGATGCGGGCCGCATCGAGCAAGGTACTCAGCTCGCCTACCTTCACACCCAGGGCGTTGGCGCTGGTGCTGGCTGCGTCAAACGCTCGGGTACGAGCGATAGCCGTGGTGATCTGGTTCGCGATAGTCTGGCATAGGTCGAGTGCCTGGGGCCGGAACTCGCCGGTGCGTCCCACAAAGTCTAGCCCGATACCACCGATTACCTCGTTGTTCATTACCAGCGGGATCAGCGCGATTGACCGGACATCCATCTGGCGGAAGATCTCGTGAGAGCTAATGAGGATCGGATCGTGCTGCGCATCATCCGAGACGAAGGGCATCCTGTTAGCGTCGAGCCATGCCACTAAGGGATTATCGTCAAGCCGAATGGCGATCGTCCGCATATCATTGCTGGGTACGAACTCGGCCACTGCGCTGCCCAGCCCGGTCTTCCGGTCGTAAAAGATCAACCGCGATTGATCTACGCCCGTGGCCTCGGCCATAGAATTGACGACGCCCTGGTAGATTTTCTGTACATCAGACTCGGTGGCGGCCAGGGCTGAGACACGGTTCAGCAGATCGAGTTGCTGCACCTGCTCGCGGGCCTGGGCCAGCAGGCGGGCATTTTGCACGCCTAGTGCCAGTTGATTCGCCACAGTCGTCAGGAATGATCGCTCACGGTCACCATAGATATTCGGCGTATAACTCATCACCGCCATCACGCCCACCACGCGATCATCGCCTACGAGCAGCGGCACACCAAGCCATGCCGCCACATTGCGCCCGCTGCCAAACGTCATTGGCGTGAATTCGCTCCCCACCTGCTCCTTGGTCAGATCTTGGAACTGGAGCGGCTGGCGCGTGCGAATAATGTGGGCGGTCATGCTCCCTTCGCTGGGGGCGTACGCTGTGCTGTCAATAACGTCGCTGCCCTCATCCACCTCGTAAGAGAGGATGATCTCGTTGTTCTCATCCTGGTAGATGAAAATCCGAAAGGAGTCTATCGTCAGCGAAACCGCAAGCTGCGTGTAGACTCGGTGCAGCATCAGCGGCAGATCCATCGTCGAGCCCGTAATCTGACCGATCTGGTTGATCACATCAAGCTCGGCGATGCGCCGCTCACGCTCGCCAAACAGGCGGGCGTTCTCTAGGGCGATTGCCAACTGGCTGGCCAGGGCGCTGAGAAATTGCTGGGTGCGCTCAGAGAATGCGTTCGGCTTAAAGTCCTGCACGCTCAACACACCGATCACCCGGCCCTGACTTACCAGCGGCATACCTAGCCACGAGCGCACCTCGTTACTATTCTCGGCAAGCGAGACCGCGCTGGCGGCGAAGTTGGTCTGGGTATACATATCATTGACCAGCACCGATTTGCCGCTATCAATGATCATCCCGGTCAGCCCCGACTTCGGCACCGTCGCCTTATGGTATTGCGGCATCATCTCGCCCTGACGCAGGAACTGCTCAAAGCGCAGCATCTGGTGGTCGGGCTCGTAACGGGCGACAAAGAAGAAACTAGGAACGCCCAGGTAGGCCACAATCTCCAGGTAAACTCGCTCCAGCAGGGTGTCGAGATCGGTGGTACTGGTGGCGGCGCTACCCACCTGGAAGAGAGCCGCCATTTGCTCGGCGCGGGCGCGGGCGTCGCGCAGCAGGTAGTAGTTCTCGATCGCGATGGCCGACTGGTCGGCAAAGATCTCCAGGGGTTCTACCGTGCGCACCGTGGGTCGCTGGCGATCCTGCGGGTCGCCAACAAACATCAGGCCAAGCATGTTGCCTTCGGTCGAGTAGAGCGGCACGCAGAGCCGGTCGTTGCGTTGCCACTCGTTGGGCAGGCGCGCATCGTCGAAGGATGTGTAGCTAAAGACCGAGGTGCTAAAGCCTTGCTCAAGAATGGCGGACTCGTCGGCGGGTACAAAATAGCTATGTCCAATGCGAAACCGCGAGTCGAGGTAGCGTATGGCGAGAGTATCGGGCAGCGGTCGCTCGCCCATCTTCCCTAATTCGTTAAGTGGGATACCGGCAGCGGCCACAGGTCGCAAGACATGAGCATTGTGAGGGTCGGCCAGACAGAAGACGATGGTGCGGAAGTTGGCCGAATCGGTCACGCTATAGCCAACCTGCTCCAGCACGTTCTCCAGCGAGCGGTCAGCGCGCAGAGCTTGGCCGATCTCCAGCACGTCGTTAAGCATCGAGGCGCGGTGCTGGAACTTACGCGAGAGATGCTCAAGCTCGGCATAGCGTTGGGCGTTGCCAATACCGATGGCTGCCTGGTGGGTGAGGGCACGCAGGAAGTCAACTGCATCGTGGTCGAAGCTGCGTGGTTTTGATGAGAGCAACAACAGCACCCCGGCCACCCCGGCCTGGTAAAAGATCGGCGCGGCAAGGACAGAAGCGACGCTTGGCAGAGAAACGACAGCCCGTTCACCGCTGCTGACAGTGTCACTGAGTTCGGGTTCGCGGCGCTGCATCGCCATATGAGCGGTGGTGGCGCGCATATCAAGCAAGGAACCGATCAAGGTCGCCTGCGTTAGCTCATCATAGCCGACCGCCTCAACGATCTGGTATGCGACGGAATCGTCTTCCTCTCCGTCGTCGTCCTTCTCCTCAACCGTGCGCAGAGCAATCAGGCCGTGGCTTGCGCCAGTGGCCTTGAGGGCCTGCTCTAGAGCATAGGCCAGGATCTCCTTCTGGTTGAGTGTAATCGCGAGTTGGCTCGACACCCGCTGGAGCGCCCGCATCTGCTCTAGGCGCGAGCGCAGGCTGCTGTCTGCCTGCTCGTAGCGAGTCGCGTTGACGATAACCTGGGCCGACTGACCGGCGATGATGCTCAGCAGACGCTCGTTATCGGCGCTGAAGACGTTTGGCGCGGTAGCAAAAAGTTCAAGAATTCCCACCAAGGTGTCGCTCGTCCGCATGGGCAGACCAAGGTATGATCGAGCGGCACTCCCATCCTCCAGGATGATCTGGGCGACGTGACGTGTCGCACCGCCCTGCATACTAACCGACTCGAGATCAGGGATCAGGCGTGATCGCTGGTGACGGGTGATCCAACTGCTCATGCCATCGGTTGCCTCGCTGGCGGAGGCGCTCAGCCCGCAGCTTGTGGCCACCCGAAGCTGGCGAGTGTGCCCGTCCCAGAGAGAGATGCGTGCGCCGCCAAAACTGGCCAGGGACTGGAGTCCATCGAGAATCGCGCTGAGGGTTTCATCAAGCGAGAGACCCGCACTGAGTTGCTGACTGATCCGCTGGAGCAACTCAAGCTCGGCAGCGCGGCGCTGTTCCACCTCATAGAGTCGCCGGTTGGCAATCGCGGTGGAGACCTGAGCCGCCAGCACCTGGGCCAGGTTGCGCTCGGCCTGAGTGATCGGTCGGCGTGCCCGTTCGTACCCGATGGTGAGCAACCCAATCGTCTGATCCTTCGCCCGCAAGGGCAGCAGCAGGGCCGACCGACAGCCCTCGCTGGCGAGTACTGCGGCGAGGGCGATAGTCTCAGCCGCAGCGGGTACGTCCTCAATATAGAGCGGCTCGCCCCGGCTGATCTGGGTCAGGAACGATGGCGCATTTGTAATCGTGACGTTGCGGGTCACCGGATGGGCGCGACTATTTTCAGCATAGATCGCCACCGTGCGCAGATCCTCCGGGTGGAGCGGCTCGGTCAGGCGCACCGCGCAATGTTCCGCATCAAGCGCTAAGGCAATATTCTCGGTGGCCCGATCAAGGGTGCTCTCGATCTGTGCGTCGGCGCTGATCTCTTTACTGTTCTCATAGAGGACAAACAGCTCGCGGGAACGCTGCTGCTGCTGGCTGAAGAGCCGTGCGTGGCGTAGCAGCAGCGAGACCTCCTCGGCAAATGAATTGATGTGGCGGATCAGACTGCTCCCCGAACGTTGCTTGTCGTTGTGCAGGGTTGTCACCAGCACCCCCACCGACTCCTCGTTGGCGAAGAGTGGCATCGCAAATGCAGGGCGCTCGGTTATACGGGCGTTGTCGGCAGATCCACGCCACCGACCGCCCACCATCAAGACACTGCCGACCTGCGGCTTGCCCTCGGCGATAGCGCGAGCGGCGAGGTTGTCGCTGCTGCGGGCGATGATCTGTGGGTGTCCATCGCCATTCGCGCTCGCCGCACTCAGAGTCAGCGGCTGCTCGCCGTCATCACCACTGTAGAGCGCAGCACTCTCGATATGAAGGATCGCGAGAGCCTCGGTGAGTAGGGTGCCAAGTAGTGTACGCACATCGAGGACGCCAACCGACTCAAGATGGCGCGAGATCAGCGCACGTATCTGATCAAAAGCTACCATCTCGGCCTCGCGCCGCCGTGCGACGAGCAGCAAGGCGAGCTGTGCTGTAAGTGCGACCGCAACGTGTGGGTCGAGTGTCACCGAGTTATCGCCGCCAAGATACAGGCGACCAATCTCTTCATCTTTGGCACAGATGCTGAGACTGGGTGAGCCATCGGTGTTCGTATCACCCCACGTCGCCACTGCGAGGATGACGTCATGCTCCATGATCTCGACCCGACCGGCAGACATCGGAAGGTGCCGGGCAAGCAGATCTGCCAGTTCACCCGCACATGTTGGTAGGTCGGTATTAACCGCGTCCCGCTGGCCCCAAGCAGCCAGATGAGCCAGCAGTTCCCAGCCATACGTTGGTGTTGAGGTGATCGTAGAGTCCATGTGTCCGCGTTGCTCCTCACAGAATCCGCTGGGTCAGTTGAGGCGGCTCGTACAAACGACGGTGACTCGGTGGCTGGTGGCCGGGTTCCGGCGACCGGAACCCAATTACCGAATCCGCGCAGACTTCCTCAGAAATGAACGTGATGTCCATAGCTTCTGACGAATTGGCTCCCCGCACTCCCTGTCCCTCTCCCTCACGGGCAGACAGGTTACAGGTGTCAGGTGTCAGGTGTCAGTTCGTAGTAGCGGCTTCAGCCGCTTGGGTGAGGAATACCTCTACTCTGCACCTGAAACCTAGCACCTGACACCTGAAACCTATCTAAGACAACAAAGAGGGAGCGCGGCGCATAAGGCGACCACAGCTCCCCAGGGTGCGGCAGCGGGCTGTCGTGTTCGGCAGGACGGCCTTGTCCGTTATCTGTTTCCCTGCCTTAGCGCGCACGACCGTACGTAACCCAGCTTCGGCGGCTCTGCTCACGTGCCTGCTGTATCGCCCGCTGGCGGGTCTCCTCCGCCCGTTCACTCAGCTCGCGAATATCATAGAACGGCCCGTCCTGGCTGGTGAGAACCCCAATGGAAATAGACATCAGAGGCACCTGTCGGGTGCCGCCGGTATCATCGGGTACCTCGATAAACCCCTGCTTACGGTGCTTATAGTTATAGTGCAGCCCGATCTCCTCATCAAAGCGGGCGATCAGTCGTTCACAGATCTCCTTGAGTCGCTCGGGTGCTGATGTGACGACAAAGTCGGGGCCGACCACCATCTGGCCGATGAAATCTTCGTGGCTGCCGAGATCGTTGAGTACCTCGTTGAGCAAGAGAGCGCTGAACTTCAGCACATCCTCACCCACCACCGAACCATACGACTGCGTGAACAGCTCGAAGCCGTTAATGTGAACCAGTGCCATACCCCAGCCCTGGGTGGTGAGCAGCAGGCGGAGTTGGTCGCTGATCAGATCGGCTGTCGGCAGATTTGTCACCGGGTGGAGTTGATTCTTCCGCCGGGCTTCCTCTAGCTGGTTCTTAACAATCGTGTGTACCTCTTCGATGTCGAAGGGCTTCACGATATAGTACTGGGCCTGAACCTCACCGAGACCAATCAGTCGGTCGCGGCGCTCGCCACGGGCCGTCAGGAAAATGATCGGGATATGGCGGGTACGTGGGCTGGCCCGGAGGGCTTTTCCAATATCGTAGCCTTCCATATCGGGCAGATTCACATCGAGGAGTGCCAGGTTCGGCGGCGTCTTGCTACAGATCTCCAGAGCTATCTGGCCGCGCATCGCCGTAAATACCTCGTAGCCCTGAGACGTGAAGTAGATCTTAAGTAGACTTGAGATGTCGGGTTGGTCCTCAACGACCAAAATGCGCTCTTTAGCCACGTCTATCCTCCTCGCGCTGCAGAAACGCTGACGGCTGACTTAATGATGGGCAACCGACATCGTGATGATAGCATTATCGCTCTTGCCAGCGATTGTATTATGTCCATTGCTGAGTGGTATACCTGCCGGATGCGGCCCCGATACCACACCGTTGCTGACGGAGGGCCGGCTCGTAGCGGGCGGCTCGTCAGGTGTGCGGTTCGTGGTGGCCGGATCCTCATACACATTGGGCCAATGATAGACAATCCGCCGTGGGTCGCCCGTCTTGGGGTCTACATCGTTCACATCGTGACCAGGCACGGTCTTACGGATTAAGTTGCTGTCATTATCAAAGATTATAACAGCATTTGACTCAATCATACGGCCTGGGTAGACGACAAAACCGCTGCCGATCTTGCAGTTGTGGCCGACCGCCGAGCCAAGGACCGGCAGGCCGATCTCGACGACACGGCCCCGGTGGACGATCTTAATCGGCTCGCCCTGAAGATTGAAGTCGGTAAACACATTGTTCGCGCCGATGAAGGTGTTGCGACCGATAAGGCACAACTGGAGTGTGCTATTCTGGGCCACCATCCCGTTCTCCATCATCGCGGTCATAAACAGGCCGGCATTGAACGGCAGGAAACAACGGTCGCTCACCACGCTGAGCATGATCTGCGACCCTTGCATCACATTCACATTGTTGCCAATAACGCTGTTGGCGATCACCACTCCCGGCCCAATATAGACATCATCGCCAATGGTGGTTGGCCCGTGAATGATTGCGGTCGGGTCAATTGAGCAGCGTTTGCCTACCTTCACCAAGCTGCGCGAGGAGAGGAAGTGGTTGCGCCACGGCTCTTCGAGCGGGTTGATCTTCTCGCCAAATGCCCGCAGCGAGAAGGCAAGCTTGCCCGGAAAGAGATTCCAGTCCTCCTTGGTCCAGTGCAGAATATTGAGCAGCCGCGACTTCTCCATGCGGGCGTCCTGCTCGGCTGCTCGCGAGAAGACCCCCATGAGAACGTTGGCCATCAATACATGCAGCCAACTCTCAATTGAGAGGAAGGCGCGGATGGGGATCTGGTAGGTCAGATCGCCCTTGTTGATAGCCATATAGCTGGGGATATGGTAGTAGCCCATCTCGCGGCTGATCGTATCAATCACGATGGGGATGGGTTCGCTGCGGGCACCTGTAGGAAAGTAATAGATATCGGCGACGTGGACGGCACCGCGCTGCTGCGTACCGTCGTCAATATAGGCGACATCGTCGCGACGGGTGATACCGGTGCAGACCTGGAGGGCGTGGCGTTCAATACTGGGATCGCCGCGAATACCACGGTCATCATCACTGGCGCGGAAGGCGATCTGGCAGGGCCGACCGGTGGCCTGCGCCTTTTTCATAAATGTATCAATCAGTGCGGCATTAAAAAAGAGGTTATCGCGATAAACGATAAGCGATTCATCGCTTTGCTCAATATGCTCGGCAAGCTGATCGAGTGTATCAACTTCAGTCGTGTGTGAATAGTAGGCTTTGAGCAGATCACGCTGCGTAAGCCACAGATTCTTATTAAGAATCCGAAGATCGCGAGCAGGTTCGGCAAATGGCTCGATAGGTGTATAATCTCGAATGATGATCCGCCGCATTGCCGACCCCTTTCTACAAACTACATAGTAGGCGCTTTGCGCACTCTTCCTTGTTGATTGATGCTACTACTATATACTGTAGATACGTGTACTCACAAGCATGATAGATTACATTCGGATTACACGGGAAACGGTGAGATTTAGAGGATTTTAATTTATTGTACACCCTGCCATGCTCCTCGTCAACGAGGTTATCGTGTAGAGTCAGGGCAGTACAACGAGCTTACAGCGTCGGGTAGGCAGCGAGGCTAGTGCTGATGGTGGTGAGGGCGTCGGGAGTGATTGTCGTGCGCAGGGCGGCGAGGGCGGCGCACAGACGGGACGA
>CAIXLU010000132.1 GCA_903920315.1 uncultured Oscillochloris sp. | reverse complement strand
TCAACCCGTTTCCGAGGCTCCTGAACCAGAACCTTTACCCATCCATTTCGTATCCAGTCGTAGATTGAGTTGACGTGAAACCCGTACTTCTCAGCCGCATCACTAATCAGGATGGGCACCCCCACAAATGGAGCCATGGCCGTGCGTAGCTCGGCTACCACGCGGGCTGCGTCATCCAGGTCAATCAACTTATCGTCCCCAGCCACTAACCCGTGCTGGCGAAGCTGGCCCAAGATCTCCGAAGGGAAATCCAGCACTGCCCCGGCTGCTTTATCGCTCACACACTCCATAATCATGCTCATCTCAGCCCCCTTGCTTGTCATGAGGGTGAGTATAGCACGGGGATGCGGGTCGCCGAATGCAGTCATAGGGAAAACTCCGGGTGTACAATAGGGGATGCGTGTTCTATCAGCAGGAAGGAAACTACAAGTGGTGTCGTTATTTGCGAGGGTCTTGGTAACGGTATACGGGATATTCGTACTCCTCTTCCCGGTTATGTTCCTGATGCTGCAACAACTAGGGATTGGGCCTCATTATGATCAGCTCGTCCCCACGCCAATGCTCATACTGCTGTTTCTATGGTCTGCCTATCATGCAATCGATCAGTTTGAGTTTCGGCTAAGGCACCAAATCTGGCCGTGGATTACGCTCAGTCTTGCGAGGCTCTCATTGCAAATCCAACGCCAACAATCAGCAGGCCAGGAACAAGACCAAGCAGTATCGAAGTAGCGGGTTCCGCGCTGGCCGATGATACCACCTAGGGATGGTGGGCCTTCATCTGCTGCAATCCGACCGTCCCTAAGATCAGAGCAACAGAGTAGACGCCATGCCCCCACAACATGCTCACGATGCCGAAGATGATGCTGTAAGCGAAAATTGCACTCTGAGCAAAGATCACGTACAGTTGCATCAATGTATGCATGATGGGGTCTATCATCTGCCTTCATTTGGCCCGAAGCGGGTTTTGCGCTTCGGGCCGGTTTTGTGTCCAAGTTTGGTCGGGGCGAGAGGATTCGAACCTCCGACCTCCACGTCCCGAACGTGGCGCTCTACCAGGCTGAGCCACGCCCCGACTTGTTTGCCTTCACCGAACGAAGAATGGTGCCGAAGGTGGGATTCGAACCCACACGAGGTTGCCCTCAGCGGTTTTTGAGACCGCCGCGTCTGCCATTCCGCCACTCCGGCGCGACTCAGGGGATTATAGCAGAGCCGGGGCAATGCGTCAACCGTGCTAAACGCCAGGGCTGAGGCAGCGCTCCCATTATCCCTGCTACCTCGCTGGTGGCCCGGAATTGCGCCGGGTTCACTAGCAGCGTGTCATGCGATTAATCCTCTATTCCTCACTTCCAAAAGGCTGTGGTATCATAGGATTTCTCAACCCCTCGGCGAGCCTTGAAAGCTGGTACGGGCAGTTCTGATGCACGTGGTTGACCCTGAAATGAGGCTGGCCATGGTCAATCATGGTCTAGTCTACACGAGTTGCTGTACCTGATGAGGGTCACAAGGTTGCGAATACGTTGACCACCTCAACGTCGTGTTATGGAAGAGTACGGACAGACAAGGAAGAACAATGCCTAGCCAACCCCTTCACAACAGTCACTCGCAGACACCCATGTTCTTCTGGTTCCTTAGCCTGTTTATGGTCGTTGCCAGCATCCTGCTTGTCCTTAGCGGGTGCAGTGCGCGTAACAATGACAATGCCTCGGTTGTCATGGCCAAGCCGCTAACAGGGAAACTCACACCCTTGGGTATCCCTGATCCGAGCGCCGAACGTGTAACGGTCGGATTGTATGTGATCAATGTGTATGACATCAATCTTAGTTCACAGACGTATTATCTGACTGGTTATGTGTGGATGCGTTGGAAGGGCGAGAACGACCCAACCCAATCCCTGGAATTTACGAATACAGTCGAGGAATGGGGCTTGTTGCGTAAAGATATCTATGAAAAACCGCTGGTACTCGAAGATGGAAGCTATTATCAGGCGACGCGCATTCAAGGACGTTTCTTTCAGCCCTTTGACCTCACCAACTACCCGCTCGATAAACAGAAGTTAATCTTGCTTATTGAGAATTCAGACAACGCCGATAAGGTCGTTTTTTTGCCGGATACGGATGCGTCCGGCTATGATCAGAATCTTATGGCACCAGGATGGGATATTACCAGTTTACAAATGGAGCCGCTGATCCATGATTATGGCACGAATTTTGGTGATCCGGCTGATCCGGGAACCTATTCAACGGTCAAGTTTGCACTCGATCTCACACGGATGCAGAATCTCTTCATCTGGAAATTGATGTTGCCGTTGGTGATTGTCTTATTTACTAACTGGTTAGCGCTCCTGCTCAGTCCGACGAGGATTGACGTGCGTACCGCGATGCCTGCAACGGCCCTATTGACCACGGTCTTTCTCCAGCAAGCGTCGCTTGATGCTATTCCGCAAGTTGCTTCGTTGGTTTTGATGGATAAGATCTATGCTGTTGCTTATGGAGTGATTGTGCTGACGTTTGCCAGAATTATCTGGGACAATACGCATATCAATGAGCAAGACGCTCATGCTGTTCGCACGATGCAGCGGATGGATCTGATCAGCCTCGTTTTGCAGGTCACGGGGTTTGTCCTTGTCACAGGTTTTATGGTCTGGAGTGTCCTCTAGGGGAAGCAGAAATTTTTAATCGTCCCATCGCGAGTACCATGTCACCCTGAGCGAAGCGAAGGGTCTATCAGGAGGCCGGGAAAGATGCTTCGCTGCGCTCAGCATGACATGTGACGCCGGGATATTTAAAAATTTCCATGTCCCTTCTAGGGACATTGTCACGCTGTGATCACCGCCGGTGAACGAGGTACCCTGGTGCTGACCCCAGGTTCACGCTGACCCACCCATCCTGGGCAGATACCAGACTTTCCACGCCATCGCGGCTGATCAGGCGTGCCTGGGCCGATTGCGTACTCAGGTTCACCCGCGCCCCCGGCGGCGACCACAGCACGTCCAAAGAATCTGCGCCGCGCTGGAGACGAAGATCGTAGACCTCGTGACCTGTGATGACGCTCAGGTCGTCGAGGTAGATCGTCCCGCTACCCATAAAACGATCTGTCATGTCGTCGAGGACGATGGCGTCGAGTGTGGCGGGAAAATCAAGCCGACGGTTGCCCTTACCTTCCAGGTGATTTCCCGGCTCCACCACTCCGCCGAGCGGCGCGGAGATGAAGTGCCAGCCAGGTGCTCCCACGGTGCCTAGCACGTACTGGAGCAACTCACCCTCGGCATCGCGCAGCCAAACCTTAACCCCGTGGGGGTTCCCGTCGCCGTAAACCCAGACTCCCAGGGCGTAGGACTGGTCGAGCAGCGGGATGGGCTGCTCGCGTACGAAGGCCACATAGTCGTTCTGTGCGGTGCTGAAACTGTAGTCCAACCTGGCACTGATGCCGTCGCTGTGGGATTGATCTACACTGGTGCGAAGGATGCCGTTGGGTTGGCTAGTGCGCCCCCAGCCGCGCACGCTATCGAAGTTCGCGAGAAGAGTGCGGGTAAAGAGGTCGCGCCGCTCGACGAACGTTGCCCCGGCAAGCTGGCGATTAAGGCTACGCAGCGCGTCATAGGCCGGTTTATGCGAGCTGTAATCGCTGCGGCCTGCACCAGCGCGGACGAGACCATAGGGACTGCCGGGGTCGTCCTTAAAGCTGTACCAAAAGATTCGCTCGACCCCGGCCTGCCAGAGCGTGAGCATCGCACGAGTCAGATAGTTGGCCTGGGCCTGTTCGTCTGTGCGCCCGGAGGGGTCACGCTCGCTGGGGCCGCTAGCCCAGCCTACCTCGGTGGCCCAGATCGGCTTCTTACCGTAGCGTTCGGCCAGCGCACGCACGCCGTCGGTGGCCGCAATCAGGTTGCCATCTTCAGGAGCGTAGGGATCAATGTAAGGATGAATGGCGATAATATCGAAGCTGCCCCAGCCACCGTTCTCGGCTATGCCGCGCAGGAAAGTCGTATCGAAGGGATTGATGCCACCGATCAGCACCTGCGCCTCGGGGTCAATCGCCCGAATACTGGTTGCTGTGCGGATGAGCATGCGCGTGTAGGCGGCGACATCGGGCTGGGGCCGCCAGAAAACGCCGTAGTCCGGCTCATTCCAGATCTCCCAGTGATGAACGTAGCGGTGGTAGCGCGTAACCACTGCACGCACATAGATGTCGAAGGCGTTTGGATCAGGCGGGTAGTACGAAACATCGTTCGGCGTGTCGCCGGTGTAAGGCGTGCCCCAACCCACCGACGGCCCAAGCACGCCTAGCACCTGGATGTTGCGGCTGAGGATCGCACGCATCGCCGCGTCAGTGAAGGTCCAGTCCCAGGCGTCGGGGCGCGGCTCAACCCGATGCCAGTGAAAATCCTCACGCACCCAACTCACGCCAAGGTCGCTGATCATACTGGCCGGTGTGTTCATGGAGGAGGGGTCGGGGTAACGGCTAGCCAGATGACTGTTCAGGCCGAATGAGGGCGGATTGGCGGGTACGGCGATGGGCGCACGCGGCACCAGCGCCTGCACCGGGATGGGTGGGGTTGCACCGGCCAGCAGGAGCAGGACGATAATCATCACCGATAGCCGATAGCCGATAGCCGATAGCCGATAGCCATTCATTGTTCGTCGCAAACGCACATCACTCCTTGTCAGGGGTCAGGGGTCAGGGGTCAGGGGTCAGGGGTCAGGGGTCAGGGGTCAGGGGTCAGGGGTCAGGTTTACTGTTCGTAGTAAGCGCTTCAGCGCCTGCCGCCTGCCGCCTGCCGCCTGCCGCCTGCCGCCTGCCGCCTGCCCCCTGCCGCCTGCCCCCTGCCCCCGTTTACCTCTGCTTAGCGCTGGCCCAGGGCACATCGGGGGTGGCGGCGCGGGCGTTGGCGATACGGGATGCCACAAAGAGGAAGTCGGAGAGACGGTTGAGGTACATGAGGACATCGGGACTCAACGTTTCTTCGTGGGCGAGACTCACCGCCCAACGTTCGGCGCGCCGACAGATGGTGCGAGCCAGATGTAGGTGCGCCGCCGCCAGCGTGCCGCCCGGCAGGATGAACTGCCTCAGCGGCTCTAGCTCGGCCTCCAGCGCGTCAATCTGCGTCTCCAGGAAGGTGATCTCATCCGCACCGACTCGCGGGATATTCGGGCCGCCATCGCTGGGCGTGGCCAGATCCGCGCCAACGACGAACAGATGCGCCTGCACCTGGCCAAGTGTTGCATCAAGGCCCGCATCGAGCCCACTGGCCCGCGCCACCCCGATTGCTGCATTACACTCATCAGCAGTGCCATAGGCGTGGACGCGCAGGGCGTCTTTGCTTACCCGCTGCCCACCCCACAGCCCCGTCTCTCCGGCGTCGCCGGTCTTCGTATAGATCTTCATAGTCTTCCCTTGTTGACGAATGACGAACGGCACGTCCAGCCAGGGCTGGTGCAAAGTTCCTCAGGAACCCGGTCGCCGTGGGGCTAAAGCCCTCGGCTAGAATCTACGAAGGCCGCCTGCGCGGCCTCAGGCAGGCCGCGCAGGCGGCC
>CAIXLU010000131.1 GCA_903920315.1 uncultured Oscillochloris sp. | reverse complement strand
TATTATGTCTCGATTGAGTTCACCGGCTACCGCACCCAGGTTGAACAGTTCACGAACGCGGATCTCCAGAACGCCGCAACCCGCGATTTGCTGCGCCAGGTTTTTACCAATCCCGAACAACTCCGTCCCATTGAGCGGGCCGAGACGATTACCGAGAAGGCGGCCAAGCAGCTTGCGCACATCGCCCGACTGCTGGAAGATCGCGGCTTCGCCCCGGTGGATACCGCACCGTTCTTCATGAAGGTGCTGTTCGCGCTGTTCGCTGAGGATATTCGCCTCCTGCCCGCCGAATTGATGACGCAGAGTATTCGGCAGGCGATCATGAACCCCGGCGAGTTCGTCCCCATTGCGCAGGCTCTCTTTCAGACGATGAAGTCCGGCGGCTACTTCGGCCCTGGCGCTCGCGTACCTCGCTTCAACGGCTGGCTCTTTGAGAATGCGACCGCGCTTCCGCTCAATGCCGATGAACTCCAGCTTTTGAACGAGGTGGCCAAGCTGGACTGGTCAAGCGTCGAGCCTGCCATTTTCGGTACGCTCTTTGAGCGCAGCCTTGACCCCGGCAAGCGGGCGCAGCTTGGCGCACACTACACCAGCCGTAGTGACATCCTGTTGATTGTTGAGCCAGTGCTGATGCAGCCCTACCGCCGCGAGTGGGAAGCGGTGCAAGCAGGCGTGACCGCCCTGCATACGCAGTGGCAAACGGTGAGCGGCGCATCCCGCCAGAAACTCCGCAGTGTCGCCGAGGCGATGATCTTTGACTTTATGGAGACACTCTCGAAGGTGCGGGTGCTTGACCCAGCCTGCGGGTCTGGGAACTTCCTCTACGTGGCTCTGCACCAGCTCAAAGACTTGGAGCAAGAGGTCTGGCGCTACGCCGGTGGACTTGAGCTGACCCAGCCCGAACTTGGGGTGACGCCCTTACAACTTCACGGCATCGAGAAGAACCCCTTTGCCGCTGAATTGGCGCAAGTGGTGGTGTGGATCGGTCATCTCCAATGGCTACGCCTGAACGGGTGGCTAGAGGGCCAGCCGATTGAGCCGATCTTGCAGACACTTCACTCGATTGAGTGCAAAGATGCCATCCTTGCCTTCGACGCGGATGGGCAGCCGGTTGAGCCGGAGTGGCCCGAGGTGGATGTGATTATTGGCAACCCGCCGTTTTTGGGAGGGAACAAAGTTCGCAAAGAGATGGGTGATAACTATGTGGAGGCACTCTTCACCCTATACAGAGATCGAGTGCCTGCCTTCGCTGATCTCGTCTGCTACTGGTTTGAGCGGGCACGCGCACTGCTCGAAGTGGGGAAAGTAAAGCGAGCAGGACTACTGGCGACTCAAGCAATTCGCGGCGGCGCGAACCGCAAGGTGCTGGAGCTAATCAAGCGGAGCGGCGATATTTTTATGGCCTGGAGTGATCGCAAGTGGATTCAGAATGGTGCAGCAGTCCAAGTGTCAATGATTGGCTTTGACAACGGAAGTGAAAAACTAAAAAAACTTAACGACAACTTGGTAGAGAACATTAACTCGGATTTAACATCAGATATCGATATAACAAAATCTACTATTCTTTCGGAAAATACTGGAATATCCTTTCAAGGCCCATCCCCAAAGGGGGCGTTTGATGTAAGCCATGAAGTGGCGATTGGTCTAATTGAATCGTCTATCAACTCAAATGGAAAGCCTAATACTGATGTTGTTCGTCCCGTGTGTAGTGCTATTGATATAGGACAGCGTAATCGCAGAAAATGGACAATCGACTTTGCGTTAATGTCCGAAGAAGTAGCTTCCGACTATAAAGAGCCTTTCAACTATGTTTTTCGTATGGTTTATCCCACCCGATCTACCAATCGGAGGGCGACCTATGCTGAAAAATGGTGGCAATATGCGGAAGCTCGCCCTGGAATGCGCAAGGCGTTAGAGAAATGTTCCAGGTACATTGCTACGCCCAGAGTATCTAAACATCGAATTTTCATTTGGCTGACTAAAGATATTTTAGCTAACGATGGAACAATTGTCTTTGCCTGTGACGATGACTACTTCTTCGGTGTTCTCCATTCAAACGTGCATGAGCTATGGGCTAGGGCGATGGGCACCCAGCTACGCGAGGCCGAGAGCGGCTTTCGCTATACACCCACCAGCACCTTCGAGACCTACCCCTTCCCCTGGCCTCCTGGCACCGAACCAGCCGAGTCTGACAGCCCGCTGATCAAGGCCATCGCCGATGCCGCCCGCGATCTCGTACACCTCCGCGATGCGTGGCTGAACGAGCCAGGATTGAGCGATGCCGAACTGAAAAAGCGCACCCTCACCAACCTCTACAACGCCCGCCCCGACTGGCTGAGTGTGGCACATCGCACGCTCGACGTAGCGGTGTTCGCGGCCTACGGCTGGCCAGACACTCTGAGCGACGACGAGATCCTGGCCCGGTTGCTGGCGCTGAACCTGGAGCGTGCGGCGGGGCACGGTGCTGCTGTGCCTGTGGTCGAGAACGACCAGGCCGACGACGAAGAGGAGTAGGGGGACGGCCCTCGTACCAATACCCTTCACATAAGTCGTCAGATGCCGTCCACGAATAGGTCACGAATGCGCGAATAAGGCTCTGCACGGCGCTATTCGTCTATTCGCGCCCTCTTCGTGGACGGCGCGGCATGGCCTTATGTGAAAGGTATTGGCCCTCGTACGACAACGAGGTTTTGCCACAGAAGCACACAGAAGCACACAGAAAGACACGAAAACATCTTGAGGGGGGATTTCTGTATCAGAGAGCGATCTGCTCCCCCTCTCCCGTTCTG
>CAIXLU010000130.1 GCA_903920315.1 uncultured Oscillochloris sp. | reverse complement strand
GCTGATGGCACTGACGGCCCTGGTGGCTGGGCGAATGAACGGAGCCAGCGTGGCGCGCAACTTCGCCATGTTCGGCTACGCGATCATTCCGCTGGACGTGGCTGGCCATGTGGCTCACAACTTGTTCCATCTTTTCGCCGAAGGCAAGGCGGTCTGGTTCACCGCCCTGATGCTGGTGGGACAACAGGTGGGCGAGGAGTCAAGGCTCTCTCCTTCCAGTCGAACTTTGCCCTGATTGCGCCGATAACCTACCAGAAGGCCACAGGTCTTGCCGGTTCAGAGACCGACTGCGTAGACGGCCCGGAGCTTCAGTTCTACATCGTGACGTGAGAATATGGTTCAGACGTGAATAATCGTGGTACACACACAACAGCTCGATGGACACTGACCACCGTAGGCCAGTGACAATCGAGCTGTATTGTGTGTCCACAATGGGCGTAGTAGTGTCGCCAGTATGTTATATTCCTTGAATAGCCGATCACGATCTTTCGCTATGACCGCCGGGGTGAAGAGGCAAAATAGCGGGCGGTTGAGTTGGTGCATGTGCCTCATTTTCCGCATACGAGAACGAATTAGCCAGCACAGTCGGCTCCCGTGAAGCAGATATGGTGACAAGCAAGGGTGATGCGGGGCGTAGTCGGGTGCTACGGGGCGTGAGGAGGTAGTTATGAGCATAACCCAAGATCTTGTTGCGGCACGACTCTACGAGAACGAGGATGCCGTCGTGAGCGACGCACTGCGCCACCTGTTGCGGGCGCGGCCCGACCTACGCATCAGCCTCGCGGTCTACCGTTACCAGCGGCAGGAACTCTCCCTGGCGAAAGCAGCGGCGCTCGCTGGCGTTAGCTGGCCCCAGATGCGCGAGATCCTGATCGAGCGCGGCGTCAGCCTGGCCCTCGGCCCGGAGACCATCGAAGAAGCAGCCGAAGACGTTGAGGTACTGCGTAAGCATTTGGGGCCACTACCATGAGTGTGATCACCAACACCACCGTGATCATCAACTTTGCCGCAATCGGTCGGCTTGAACTGCTGCGCCGACTCTTCGGCGCGATCCATCTGCCGACCGAGGTTTACGCAGAGATTCTAGATGGGCAGGCCGAAGGCTATAGCTTTCTCAACAAATCTGGCGCACTCGTGGTGCTATCGGAGCTTTCCGGCACGGGCAAGTCGTCGCTGGTGCAGACATCACCCGGATCACCGGGTTGCTGCGCGGGCTAGGTGAGTGGGTGACATCGGCGCTGGGGCTGGGGCGGTGGGGTATGTGCCGGGCGGGCGGGGGAGGATGTGGAGGAAGAGGGGGAGAGCGAGGAGGAGGGAGAACGATGAGCATAGCCACTGAAATTGAGGCCGCGCTCCGACAAAAACTTCCTGCTGAGTTTCAGGGAGTAGCCCTGGAGATGGCCCAGGTGTTTAGCAAGATCGCTACGGGTGAGATGAGTTCTGTAGACGCCCAGACCCGCCTTGCCGCTGTCCCTGATCTGATCAGCGCCCTGCGCGCTCTAGAGGGTCGCGAGGTTCTCGTAAGCAAGTCCTTGATTACCTTTGGTGCAGGTAATCAGATAGGCGATGTGACGATCAGCGGCGATATCGTTGGCGGTAACAATGTCAAAATTACCATCAACTATAACCAGACTGTAATCAAGGGAAATCTCTCTCGTCGCGACCACAGCAACCGTGAGCGCATGCTCAAGCTCGCTATCTTGTGGATCAAAGGGGTGCTGGAGCAGTCGCTCTACCAGGAGACGCTGATTGCCCTGGATTTGCAGACAGACCCGCAGGCATTGAGTTCTACCGGGCCGCGACTAGCTGCTGTGCGCGATCAGAAGGCCCAGTTACTCCCACACGGCACCTCGATTACCCAGGCGTACCAAGATGCCAACCAGCGCCTGCTCATCCTGGGTGCGCCGGGCGCGGGCAAGACAACCTTGCTGCTCGACCTGACCCGCCACCTGCTCGATGAGGCCCAGCATGATGAGACCCAGCCCATTCCAGTTATCTTCAACCTCTCGTCATGGTCGCAGTGGCACCCTTCACTAAAGAGATGGCTGGTGCAGGAGCTATGCGATCAGTACAAGCTCAGTCAGCGCTTCGCCAAGCAGTGGCTCCAAGAAAATAGGATTCTGCCGCTACTGGATGGTCTCGACGAAGTGGCTGAGCCGCAGCGAAGGAGTTGTGTCGTAGCCATCAACACCTTCATGCAAGAGTACGGTGCTGAGGGCATTGTGGTCTGCTCACGTAGCACTGATTTCCAAATCCTTAATGCCAAACTCAGTCTCGATATGGCAGTTCAGGTACAGCCCCTTGACGACACGCAGATCGCCAATTATCTCCACCAGGCAGGCGCGCCGCTGGCCGGGGTCAAGGCTGTCCTTGACCAGAATACCGAACTGCATGAACTGGTACGCAGCCCGCTACTGCTGAACATCATGTCTCTGGCCTACCAAGATCAACGCCCGGAGGAGTTGCTCGGCCTGGAAGCCGCCGCACAGCGCCGCTGCCTCTTCGACCGCTACGTGCAACGCATGTTTGAGCGCCTCGAACGTAACGACTCGCATCGCTACACGAAGGAACAGACCAAACGCTGGCTGCACTGGCTGGCCGAGAGCCTAACGCAAGAGAACCGGACAATCTTCCAGATCGAGATGATGCAACCCTGGTGGTTGCGTCAGTGGTGGCAGCGCGGGCTATATATCCTATTCACCTCGCTAGGGGCTGGGTTAGGGGGGGCAATCCTTGGCCTGTGTTTTACCTTGTTGTTTGGGCTGATTGTTGGCCTGATGCTGGAAGGGATGATCTTACTAGATTCAAATTCTACGATCTTGTCAACGCTACATCTCTTCTCTCCCGGAGATGGGCTACGTTCTATGTTGAAGATTAATAAACAAAATACTGATGATTTTATATGGCCGATCTATGGTCTGGTCTATGGTCTGGTCTATGGGTTCGCTGTTGGGCTGAGTGTCAGTCTATTCCAGAGTATTACCCGACAACATCACCGTTGGCACAGTTTTGCAGGGGCCGGATTAGTTGCTGGGTTCATCATGTTAGCCTCAATTTTTAGCACATCAGAAGACCCGCTTTACAGTATCATGCTTTGGAGTCTTTCTAGCCCTCAAGTAGCTCTCATAACTGGGGTCTTAATCCTCCAGAGAACCATTAGACCCACAGAAATGCTACGTTGGGATTGGCATACCTTGCGTAAACGATGGTATCTTGGGATTGTTTTGGCACTCATCAGTAGCCTGGGTTTCGGACTAGGTGGGGGGCCAATAAGTCTCTGTTTTGGGTTGGGTGGGGGGCTAATCAGTGCTTTGGTCGGTGGTCTTACGCAAACCGAATTTCAAGCCAAAGACAAGAAGCCTAATCAGGGCACCTGGCACTCGCTGAGGCATTCCTTACGCCTATGGTTCGTCTTTGGGCTGAGTTTTCAAATTGTCCTTGTGCTGGTTGCCGAAACCCTTGTATTAGGCTTTAATTTGATGGGTGGAAGCGACCTTATGAGTAAGGCAATTGATGGGCTAATCATCGGGCTACTCCTTGGACTGGTTGGTGTGCTAGGTCTTGCCCCAACCATGAGCCTCTATTTTGGTGGTTTAGCTTTTGTGCAACACTTCGCGCTACGTCTTGTCTGTACGCTTTGCGGCACTGTCCCCTGGCATTATGCCCGTTTTCTTGACTATGCCGTCGAGCGGATTCTGTTGCGACGAGTTGGTGGAAGTTACGTCTTTATTCATCGCATGATGCTTACCTATTTTGCTGAGGCAGGTGAGAATTTCGACCGAAACTCATAAGAATCTTGACTCGTATGTTATAATGTAAAAACCAGTTCTAATGATGTAGCGATCTCATCGGGGTCGTGAAGGAGCGCGCTTCGACAAGCTCAGCGCGCTGAGCTTGTCGAAGCGCCCGTCTGTCCAACTCAGATGGGATTGCCCTATGCTAAGGAGGTTCGATCATGCCTGATGATCCTTGTGAAGGTCTGAGCGACCTTGCTCTGCTGTTCTGTAACATAATTAATTCCATAGGGTTCAGTGAAGCGTTTCACCATCCTCTGGAAATCGTTAGAGCAATTCCGCCCGACATTAAGGAACGTGTCAATAAGCGCCTTGATCTCATGCCCAAGGCTAGTCTCGTTGACCGTACTATAGCCGTCGAGCAGGTATTGCGCGAAAACCAGTTCTATGATGCTGCGTTCCAGATGAGCCTTATCATCCCGCAGTTCGTTGATCCGTCAGATCGAAGCAGATTTACTACGATCCGCACGACATTAGAAAATCGGGCCTCTAACCTCGAAAAGTTGGGGCGCACGAGCGAAGCCAAAGATATACGTACCGTGGCGAGTTATGTAGGCTCTCCACGAAGCCGGAGCAAGAAACCGCCAGTAGACGAGTAGATCGGCAGGGAGTCGCGCCACACGGTCAAATCGGCAGATCTGAAATACGTACTCGCCACTGCTGAGGCATTGGGATGCCCTAGCGGTGGCGAGTGCGTG
>CAIXLU010000129.1 GCA_903920315.1 uncultured Oscillochloris sp. | reverse complement strand
CCCCGCGCCGCTGCAAGCGGCACGGAGGCGAACACCTATCAGGGAGTGAGGCCGCACAAGCCTCATTCCTCCCACCCGTAAACGGGCGGGTTTCCTGAGGCTACTTCTATGAATCAACCTGCGCTGGTACGAGTTGAGTGCCTGGGCATGACCTTCGCCAGCGACGAGGAGCGCCGAACTTATTTCCTAGAGAGGCTGCGCGAGAAACTGCGCGACCCGGAATTTCGCAAGATTGAAGGCTTTCCAATCGGCAGCGACGAGGATATTCTGGCCCTCTCCGACCCGCCCTATTACACCGCCTGCCCTAACCCCTTTATCGCCGATTTCATCCGTACCTATGGTCGTCCCTACGATCCTGCCGAGCCGTATAGCCGCGAACCCTTCGCTGCTGATGTGAGCGAGGGCAAGAACGACCCGATCTACAACGCGCATTCCTACCACACCAAGGTGCCGCATAAGGCGATTATGCGCTATATCCTGCACTACACGCAGCCAGGGGATGTGATTCTCGATGGATTCTGTGGTACGGGGATGACGGGTGTGGCGGCGCAGATGTGTGGGAATCCCGATCCTGAGTTCCGAGCGAAGATTGAGCAGGAATGGAAGAATTCTGGACAAAATACCTCTCCTGATTGGGGCACTCGACTGTCAATATTAAATGATCTATCTCCATTGGCAACTTTTATTGCGTATAACTACAATATCCCCTTTGATGCAAAAACTTTTCAGAAAGAGGCAATGCGCGTTCTTACTGAAGTAAAAGCAGAACTAAGCTGGATGTATGAAACCTATCATTCTGATGGACAAAAGGGTGTAATAAATTATACTGTTTGGAGTGATGTTTTTATATGTCCTGAATGCGCGTCGGAGGTGGTGTTTTGGGATTCTGCTGTCGATAAAATACGAGGAGAGGTTCTAGATCAGTTCCCTTGCGCTAACTGCAATACTCGTCTCTCAAAGAGATCGTTATCTCATGCAATGACGGTTAATATAGACAAGGCTTTGGGGACGATTGCTAATCAAGTAAAAATCGTTCCGGTTCTAATTAATTATAGCGTTGGCAAGAATCGGCACGAAAAACAACCAGATCAGTATGATTTAGAATTGATAAGCCGGATTGAACATGCAGAAATACCATGTTGGTTTCCAGTCGATAGAATGCCTGTAGGAGATGAGTCTAGACGGAATGACGATCTCGGTATAACCAGTGTCCATCACTACTATACGAGACGAAGTTTGGCTGTTTTGAGCGTCCTTTTTTCAAAAGCGCAGAATCCTTATCTCATGATGGCCTTGATAGATGGGCATTCAGTTGGGACAAGAATGTCTCGCTTCCGTGTTTCCGCTTGGGTTAGCAAAACGACAGGTCCTATGAAAGGGTTGACTTCTGGCACTCTATATGTTCCGTCTCTGTTTGGAGAGCAGAGTTGGGTGAATATTTTCAATGAAAAAGTATCCATGATTCTTCGTGCTAACATATTGAGACAACGTAGTGCATTCATAAGCACTGGTCACGCAGGCAAGTTAGCCCCTTCTGATAGTTCTGTGGATTACATCTTCATAGATCCGCCATTTGGTGCCAATATATGGTACTCAGATCTTAATTTCCTCGGAGAAGCGTGGCTTAAAATTCACACCAACAATAAAAATGAAGCTGTAGAAAGTAAAGCGCAAAGGAAACAACTGTCAGATTATCAGTATCTTATGGAAGAGAGTTTTAGGGAATTCTTTCGTATCCTAAAGCCAGGTCGATGGATGACTGTAGAGTTTTCCAATACGAAGGCAGCCGTTTGGAATGCCATTCAAACCTCATTAGAACGTGCCGGGTTTGTCGTTGCCAATGTCGCTGCCCTTGATAAACAGCAACTTTCATTCAAAGCCGTAACCACCCCCACCGCCGTCAAACAAGATCTGGTCATCTCGTGCTACAAACCAAATGGCGGGCTAGAGGATCGTGTTCAACAGGATGGCGGCAGTGAAGTCAGTGTTTGGGAATTTATCCGTAGCCACCTGCGCTACCTGCCCAACTTCCTTAGTCGCGATGGTATCGCCGTTGAGATCGTCGAGCGCACGCCGCGCATCCTCTACGACCGACTGGTGGCCTACTTCGTTCAACACAGCTACCCGGTGCCGCTTAGCGCACCGGAGTTTCAACGTGGCGTCGAAGAGCGCTTTGCCTGCCGCGACGGTATGTACTTTCTCGAAGATCAGATCCCTGAGTACGAACGCCAACGCATGAGCGTCAGGCAGATCCAGCAACTCCAGATCTTCGTCAACGACGAGGCATCGGCTATCCAATGGACACGCCAGCAACTCATCAACAAGCCGCAGACCGCCGCTGATCTCACGCCACCCTTCTTGTCTGAGATTACAGCTTGGCAGAAATATGAACAGATGCCTGAGTTGCGGTCGCTGCTAGACGAGAACTTCCTAAACTACACTGGTAGCGGCCCCATCCCGGCCCAGATCGTAGCGTGGATGAAGAAGAGCGCAGAGCTACGCAAACTCATCGAGGAAGAACTGAGCAGTGGCGCGGCAATAGAAGAAGTTACAGGCTTAAAGACGAATAACCCTCGCTTACTTGCCGCCGCCCGTGACCGCTGGTACGTGCCTGATCCGAACAAAGCGATTGACCTGGAGAATCTGCGGCTAAAATCCTTGCTCAAAGAGTTCACTGTCTACAATACAGGCAAAGGTAAGCTCAAGCTATTCCGCACCGAGGTGGTACGCGCTGGCTTCAAGCATGCGTACAATCAAAAGGACTTCGCGACGATTGTTCACGTCGCCGAACGTCTTCCTGAACATGTGATCGAAGAAGATCAGGCTTTGGCCTTGTACTACTACACTGCGATGACAAAGCTGTAGCCTTGCGAGGCCACCGATGACCTTCTCATGGATTCCCGACTCGCTGAAACAGCAGATCGCCGACACGGTGATCAATTTCATCGGCAAGCAAGCCGAGGATCTGCTTGGCGAGCAGATCGGCGAGCAGATCAAGGGTTTCTCCAGCGCTGGCGCACTGCGCAAGACCCTGGCTGGCGCATTCGAGCGCGGCGTGGCCCGCTTTCAGCACGAGTACGCCGACATTGACGAGGATCTTACCGCCGCCATCCTGGAGAGCCCCGACTTCTGGGACGACAAAGCGGTAAAGCAGGCTCTCCTCGCCCTAGCCTCCAACCCCGGCAGCTACCGCCCCCAGGAGCATAGCGCCGTCGCTGCCCACTTTGAACACATCCTGCCAGGGCGGCGCAACCGCGAGCGGGTTGATCGCGCCATCGCCGCCCTGCTGGCCATGATCGCCGAAGAGATCTGGGCCACGCCCGGTGCCAGCGAGGTGCGCCAGCTCTACGCGCTCCAGATGCAGCGCCTCAGCGCCGAGGCCCTCCAGCAGCAGGTAGCACTCCTACGCGCCACCCTCCAGGCCACCGCGCAGCTAGGAACCGAGATGCGCCAGACGCTGCTCCAGCTTGCTGGTGCCACCGAACAGCGCTTATTGACATCTCCTCCTGCTGCTCCTTCGCCCCCAGCGCGCCCCAGGCCCGCCCACAACCTGCCCCAGCGCAACTACGGGCGCTTCATCGGACGCCAGACCGAACTGGCAAAGCTGACTCAGTTGCTCCTGCCAAACTCTCGCCACTTCCTTGTCACCCTCGACGGCATCGGCGGCGTGGGCAAGAGTACCCTCGCCCTAGAGTGCGCCCATCGCCTACGTGAGCAGGCCACAGACCAGGCGCAGACTGACGGATTCGCGGCGATCATCTGGGTCTCGGCCAAGCGTACATTGCTTACCGCTGGAGGTATTCAGCAGCGCGAGCAAACCTTCTCAACTCTGAGCGATCTCTACCGAGCCATCGGCATCGTGCTGGAGCAGCCAGGAATCCTCCAATCCGACGCAGAGCAACGACGCGGGCAGATCGAACGGGCGCTCACCGCTCAGCGCACCCTGCTGATCGTAGATAACCTGGAGACGGTGGACGACGATGAGCTACTGACCTTCCTACGCGAGCTACCCATACCCACCAAGGCAATTATCACCACGCGCCACCGCATTGACATCGCCTACGCCATCCGCCTGGCTGGCATGCCAAAAGACGACGCCCTGGCCCTGATGGCAATTGAGGCGGCCCGCAAAAACGTGGCACTGCCGGTCGATCATGCCGACGACCTCTACCGGCGCACCGGCGGCATCCCGCTGGCGATAGTCTGGAGCATCGGGCTGATGAGCCTAGGCCACGGCGTTGAGGCGGTGCTGCGGCGGCTCGGCAGCGGCCACAGCGACATCGCCCGCTTCTGCTTCACCGAGAGCGTAGCCGGGCTCCAGAGCAGCGACACCGAGCGACTGCTGCTGGCCCTATCGCTCTTCGATGCCAGCGTGAGCCGGACGATGATCGGCGAAGTCGCCGGGCTCGGCAGCGACGAAATCGGGCGCGACGACGGGCTGGCGCTCCTGGAGCAACTCTCGCTGGTAAACAAGGAAGGCGACCGCTTCAGCCTGCTGCCCCTGACCCGTACATTTGCGACCGAGGTGCTGCGGGAGCGGGCGGAACTGGAGCAGGAGTTACGGGGGCGATGGGTTGATCAATTAGTTGCTTTTGCTAAGCCCTTCAACGGACTCTACTGGCAATGGTTTGATTACCGAATCTTACTGGCTGAAGGCCCGCATCTTGTCGCCTTCGTGCAATGGGCACAAAATGCGAATCGCCTTGACCTGATAGCGTTGACCTACCCCGCTCTTGGCTTCTACTACGACATGACAGCTCAGTGGAGTGAGATGGTAGCACTTGGTTCAATTGTCCTGGAACATGCCCGCCTCACTGGTAATCTCATAAGCATCATCTATATACAGACCCATGTTATTGCCTGGGTCTTGAGTCAACAAGGGCGGCATAAGGAAGCTGAAGCAGCAATTGATGAAGCCTTAACCGCTGCCCGCCGCCTTGACAATGTAGGCTGGCAATGCGCAGTTCTTGGCACTTACTCCCAGGTATTGCGTCGCCAGAGGCTATTTGTCAAAGCAATGGAGAAGTGCCAGGAAGCCCAGCGACTGGTGCCTCTTGTTGACGAGATACTGTTTATCTATGTTCATGCCGATATCGAGTACGAGATTGGCAAAGTCGCCCGCGATCAGGGCAATTGGATTGCGGCACGGGAACACTTTCTT
>CAIXLU010000128.1 GCA_903920315.1 uncultured Oscillochloris sp. | reverse complement strand
TTCTATCGCTCGAAGACACGTATGAGAAGGTTGAGTTGATGCAAGATACGGACGATCTTCCACGAGATCGCTCCGCTGAGTAGTAGACGTTTCTGGATGCCAGATGGACGGGTACTATGTTTCGCCTACCTGCGCTGTTAGTCTTGCTCACGGCCCTGCTCACCTGTACATTGCCGCACTCCGACCATGTTGTGCCGGCACATGCGTCGACGAGTGCCGCGACGATCACGCAGGCGCATAACGTCTACCTGCCGGTGATCCAGATGTCGGGGGCGATGCTGGTGTGGACGGAGAGTACCGCAAATAAGGTTCAGCCCAGCACGGCGGCCGGGGCGGGCCGCGATATTGTGCTGGAGGGCGCACGTAATTCCTACGAGGCCGCGCAGATTGTTGTCACCGCGAACACGGCACTGACGGGCGTGACGATGATCGCCAGCCCGCTGAGTGATGGCGCAGGTCATACCATTTCCGCCGACCAGATCACGTTCTTTCGTGAGTCTGCCATAGACTTTGCCAACGTCAGTGTTACTGCGCACGGCAACCTGGAAGTGCCCCAGAACTCACCTAGCGGCGACTCACGCATCCCTGATCCGCTCATCCCCTTTGTTGACCCCTACACGACCCCGACGCGGGCGGTGGGCGCACCCTTCACTGTGGCTATCGGCCTCAACCAGCCGGTGTGGGTTGATATTTTTATCCCCAAAGAGACGCTGGCGGGCGTGTATCAGGGGGAGATCACGGTTATCGTCAGTGGCAAACCATCCGTCGCTGTCCCGCTAACGCTGACCGTGTGGGATCTCATCCTGCCGGATATGAACACGGTCACGACCTACTTTGGCATGCATACCGAGCCAGGGCTGTGTAATTATCACGCCGGACTGGCGGGCATCGGCAGCAACACATCAAGCTGCTGGGTGGATTGGACACCGCGTGCGCGCACGCTGGTAAAGCGCTACGAAGAACTGGCCCACGCGAGCCGGATTGACTCCTGGCCCAACTTTGTGGTGACTCCCACCAATGGCTGTCGTCCTCCCACAAGCTGGACGGACTACGACAATGCGCTGCGGCCCTACATGGACGGGACGTACTGGAGTAACGGTGTGCCATCGAGCTGGTTCCCGGTTCCCTTCGCGCCTGGCACCGACTGGGGGGCGCAGACATGCACCCAGGCCCAGTACACCGCATTGGCCGCCGCATGGGCGAGCCACCTCCAGTCAACTGGCTGGTTCACCCGCTCACTGGCCTTTGCCTACGATGAGCCTCCCCCCTCCGCCTTCCCCGCTATCGCCCAGCATGCACGCTGGATGCAGGATGGCAACCCGGCATGGAAGGCGCAGATTATGGACACGACCGCTCCTACGGCGAGCAACATCGCTACGCTTGGCCCGGCCCTGGGCATCTATTCGGTGTGCATTAATTGCTATGGCCCGTGGTGGCATGGCTCGACAACCAGCACCACGCCCTACGGACGAGCGGAGTGGCCGGGGCTGTTTGCGCAGAAGACCCAACTCTGGTTCTATGAGAGCAACGCGCAGGGTTTGCCCTACCCCACCTTCGCGACGAACACACTGCTCGGGTTTGAGCCACGGATCATGCTGTGGGGCGCGTGGTATGAGCAGGCAACGGGCTTCTTGCTCTGGGATACCACGTATTGGACGAAAGATCAGCCCTGGGGGCCGAACAGTGCCTGGAGCAAGACCGGCGACGGGATTCTGATCTACCCCGGCAACCACGATGGGCTGCTGGCACCGCTTGGCTCACCTGCCGATGTTGCCATTGACGGGCCGGTGCCCTCGTACCGGCTCAAGATCGTGCGGGCTGGCCTGCAGGATTGGGCGCTCTTCAAGCTGGCCGAGCAACGCGGGCTCGCCACCTATGCCCGCGCTCAGGTGGCGCAGGTCTACGGACAGATGGGCGGATGCACGTGGCAAGGCTGCCCGCCGCCGGTGAACGGGCACTTCTTCTGGAGCGCGGATGGCACGGCGATGCAGACAGTTCGGCACAATATTGCGCAGGCGATCCTGAGCGCCCCGTGAGTTCCCGGCGAGGGCGCACTTGCGTCATCTGTTCTGCTATTCGGCCCACAGTGCCATAATCGCACGGTTCCACGGCACCTGCTCCAAGAACATGTGTTGGTCGGCATCGCTCATTTGTGCGGCCTGCGTCGTCAGTTCGCTATGCGCCCGTTCCAGCAGTCGCCCGGCACGATCATCGCCTGCCGCCCGCAGCACCATGCAGCAACTAAGATAGGCGCGCATCGGAGACTCCACACCATCCAGCGTACCCGTCTCCAGGTGGTCGATCACTAGTTCGATAGAGGCCAAAGCAGCGGGCAGATCGCCCTGGGTCTGGAGCGCATACGCCAACCCCGCTCGGCACTCGGCCAGCAGCCCCGGATGGCCGAGCGTATGACAGCGCGTGAGGGCTTCCTGAAACATCGCGACGTTCTGGTCTCCCACGTGCATATCGGTCAAGACGTACCCCAGATTGATGCGCGCCCAGATCTCGACCATTCCTCCTCCGATCAACTGAGCAATCATTAGAGCTTGATCGAGGAACTCCTTCGCTTCTTGGAGCAGACCCTGCGCGTATGCGATCAGCCCACTATTGCTGAGCGCCGTCGCCTGGCCCTGCTGATCCTCAATGATGCGTACGGTGGACAGAACCTGCGTATACAGCGCACGTGCCGAGCGATAGTCGCCATGCTCGTAGGCGATCCCCCCGAGATTGGCGAGCACCACCGCCTCATGTTGCTGGTCGCCGAGGAGCCGACTGATCGCTAGTGACTGCTCATAGTACGTGCGCGCCGTCAGATAATCGCCCAGATCAACCGCGATACTCCCCAGGTTATTCAGCGCCTTGGCCTCACTAGGGCGGTGAGAGATCGCCCGCGCCCGCGCAAGTGCGTGTTCGTGGAAGGTGGTCGCCGCTGAGAGATGTCCCTGATCGTAGGCCACAACACCCAGACCAGAGAGGATCTCGCGCTCAATCTGGTAATCACTGATCGCACGAGCGAGGGTCAGTGCCGTTTCAAACTGCATCTGCGCCCCGGCGTAGTCCCCTTGTCGCCAGAGAGCGGTCCCCCAGTAGCGTCGCGCTGCGGCCTGACGGGCCGGATCGTCGTCGGCAAGGACAAGCGCCCGGCGGGCGGCATCCACCGCCGTCGGGTAATCGCTGATTGCCTCGCAATGCGCGCTCCAGCGCAGCGCAACCTCTGCCCGCCGCCAGCGTTCGCCAAGTGCCTCGGCCAGATCCTCCAGATCCAGCAGGTCGGCCAGTTGCTCGACCCGCTGCCCACGCACATGACACACCTGCTCATGCGTCCAGAGTAGTCGCCAGCGGGTCTCGCGATCATTACTCGGCGTAAGTTCCAATGCTCGGTTTAGGTAGTCGAGCGCGGCGGCATTGGCAAACTGCGCCGCCGCCTGCTCCCCGGCTAGTGTCAGGTAGCGCAGCTCGCGGGTCGGCTCGCCCGCCAGCCGGAAGTGGTGAACCAGTTCGACCGCCACTTGTTCCGGTGTATCCCCAGCCCGCTGCTCCAGACTGGTCCCCGCCCGCCGGTGCAAGTGCCGTCGCCGCAGCGCCCCGAGGTCGCTATAGATCACATGGTGGATCTCGGCGTGCCGGAATCGCAGCACCCGATCCCCTGCCACTTCCTCCACCAACTGCCGCTCCAGCACCAGATCCAGTTGCTCCAACACCACCCACTCCGCCCGCCCACTCAAGGCCACCAGATCGTCAAAGTGGAAGCTGGGACCTAATATCGCCGCCAGAGTGAGAACCTCGCGTGTCTCCGGGCTCAGGTAGTGGATGCGCCCTTCCACCGCCTCGTAGACACTCTGCGGGAGCCGCACCGCCGCCGGTGTCGGGTAGTGCCACTGGCCCTGCTGCATCCCCACTGCCCCGCTGTCCACCAGTCCCTTCGCCACCTCCTCCACATACAGCGGGTTGCCCCCAGTCTGCTGCGCGATCTCGGCGACCAGATCGTCCGGTACCGTTGCATCCCAGAGCTGCGCGAGCAGATGCCCCACCCCGGCCCGATCTAGCCGATCGAGGGCGATCATGCTGTATCCCGGCGCACGCCCCAGGTCGCGCAGTGCCGTTTGCAGCGGGTGATCCGGCCCTACCTCGGTATCACGGTAGGTACCGAGCAACAGCAGCGGCAGCTCCGGCACTTGCCTTCCCAGATAGCGCAGCAGTTCCAGGCTGCCTTCATCTATCCAGTGCAGGTCGTCAAAGATCAGACACCACGGGCGGGTGCGGGTAGCTCGCCGGATCAACTGCGCAATGCTGATAATCAGCCGTAGTTGCGCCTGCTGCGGCTCTAGAGCTGGTGGCACGTCCAGATCCAACACCACCCGGCGCAGTTCGGGCAGCAGTTCGGCCACCACCGCCAATAGGGGGCGAGTTTTTGGGTCGGATAGCTCGGGTGGCACGCTGGACAGATATGCCTGAAGTACTGTACGTACCGGGTGATAGAGTCCGCCATCCGCTCGGCACACGCCCGTTAGCACTACCGCCGCCGGGTGTCGCGCCATCACTTGCTGTGCCAGGCTCGTCTTGCCAATTCCCGGCTCACCCGCGATAAACGCAAGCTGCCCGCAGCCCGTCAGCACCGTCTTCCAGCATTGCTCCAGCACCGTGATCGCGGCATCCCGCCCTACCAGCGGACGTCGTCCAGACGGCTCGCCCTCTCCTATCCCCGCCAGCGTACCCTCCAGCACCCGACGCACCTGTTGCGCATCGGCATAGCGTTCATTGGGATGTTTTGCCAGCAGCTTGCAGATCAGGTGGTCAACCGACAGCGAGAGCTGCGGGTTCCGCATCCGTGGCGGCTCTGGGGCCAGATCGAGATGCGCCTGTAGCAGCGCGTCTCCGGTTGCGGTAAATGGCATGTGGCCGGTAAACAGGTGGTAGAGCGTGACCCCCAGAGCATACAGATCCGTCCGTGCGTCAAGCGGGTAGCCCAGGATCTGTTCCGGTGCTGCGTGGGTATCCGCGATGAACCGTACCGGCGCCTCGCGCAGATCGCGCCCTTCCTGGAGCCGCCCTAGCCCGAATCCGCCCAGCTTGAGTCCCTCGGGGGTCAGAAAGATATCGCCCGAGGTCACGTTCCCGTGGATCACCCCGTGCTGATGGGACGCCTCCAGTGCCAGCGCCAGATCCCGTGCGATCCCCAGAGCCTCACCCAGAGCCAGGGGCCCGTTCATCTGGCGCAGCCGGGCGGCGAGTGTTGGGCCGTGCAGGAGTTCTTCGACTAGGAAAGCGGCACCATTGGGCGTGCGGGCATAATCGCGTATGCGGGCAATCTGCGGATGACTCAGCTCCCGCAAGCGAGCGATGTGTGAGCCGAGACGATCCAGGGTCGCTGGGCTGAGGGTAGAAGGGAGCAATCGCAGGGCAGCGTCATCACCCTGATGATGATCCGTCACCCAGAGGACGGTACCTAGTCGGCCTGCCCGAAGCCGGGCCACAATCTGGTAGCGCTGCACCAGCAGATGCCCTGGCAGATGCAGTGCCTCGCGTGCGGACATCGCCTCCAGCGCGGCCTCAATCGTCGGATAGATCGTAAAATAATCACCATACCCCGCCAGACGAATAACCTCCTGGACGGCGGGCGAGGGCTCAACCAGCACGGGCGGCCCACCTGGACGTGTACGGCTGTCTAAGATCAACTGCTTGAGCTGAGCGGTAGTCAGACGCACAACCTGAGCAAGATCCAGGATCGCCGGGCCGGCTGGTCCTGGATCCGCGAGGCGCTGCGTGATTGCCTGGTCATCAAAGGTACTCCCCGCTGTCAGGATCGCCGTGGCTCCGTCTGGGGCCAGACGCACCTCCAGCATGGCTGGATCTAGGTTGAGCTGCAATCCCTCATACGCGAGCAGCACCTCACACGGCGGCAGGCTGGGATCTTGGGCCTGGTACGCCACGCCCGTCGTCTGCAACTCCTGGAGCTGCGTATCACTGTAGGTTGGCTCGTGGTGAAAAAGGATCAGGCGTTTGACCCCCGCACGGCGGGCGAGGTCAATCCCAATCATTACCGAGCTGTGGCCCCAATCCACCTTGCTCTCCCACGATTCACGCAGGCCATACTGAGCATCGAAGATCAGCGCATCCGCATCACGGAAGAAGTCGAGCTGAGGCTGCACGCTCGCCTGATCCAGGGCCGGGTACTCCGCATCGCTCGCAAACACGAAGGTGCTACGACCGTCCGCCAGCCGATAGCTGTAGGCGGCACCAGGGTGCTGGTTGCGCAGGGTTTGAATTCGCACCGACCCAATCTCGAAGGAGGAATCTGGCTCTAATCGCACAAACGTGCGCTGAGCTTGAAGGTAGTCGAGGGGCACCGGGAAGGTGAGGCTACCCTGCTGCTCGGTAAGGGCTAATTTAAGGTCGTGGACGCTGTAGAGAAAAATGCGGTTTCCGGGAATGTAGGCCGGGACGAAGAAAGGGAATCCCTGGATATGATCCCAGTGGGGATGGCTAAAGAGGATATGGATAACCCCTTGGCCGCGCCCGCAGGGGCCCTTGAGCAGTTCCATTCCCAGGCGACGGATACCGGAGCCAGCGTCAATGATGAAGATCTGATTATCGGCGCGCACCTCAACGCACGACGTATTGCCGCCGACCGTACCACGTAGCAGGGGCGGCAGATCGCGCACATAGGCCCGTACAACGGCCATGTCGTGGGTATCGAGCGCGGGCATGTTATGGATCGCCTGACAGATCTTCTCTTCAATCGCGGCGGATTCGAGAGGCGTGGGGGTAGAGCCTCTGGCTCCCCAAATACGAATCTGCATTGTCGCCTCCATCTACATCAGATGGCCTGCATTCCTTGGTATCAAAAAAGGGGGCAGTGATAATCACTGCCCCCCCTTATGACGTGGCTCCCCGACCTGAATTCGAATCACGAATCGGCCAACTAACAGGCAGAACAGGGGGGATTGCCCGTTTATACTATTTCCCATTGGGGATATTCTACCACAGACATGCCTGCCCCTTACCGCCCTTAGCGCTGCCTCCACATGTGAACTGTTATCCCTCGGTTGGGGTAGCCTTGCCCTTTGCCGGGGTTTCCTGTACGCGGCGCAACTCCTCGACGCGACCGGCGAGGTGGGCGATCTTTGCGCTCAACTCATCAATATCACGCTTGGATGGAATGTTCATCCGGTTCAGGAACTGCTCCAGGCTCGTCTCTACCTGGGTGCTGATGGTGGCAACCCCGTTCTGGATCGGGTTTATCTGAGGCTGCGTCGTCTTGCGAATGCGCTCCACGGTCTCGTCAATCAGGTGCTGAGCATCCTTCTGGGCGATCTCTCCCCGCTCCACGAGCCGATTGATGAACTCCTCAGCCTCATCGCGGCTCAGGGCAAGGGCTCCCACACCGGCAAGCATCAGTCTCCGCACGACTTCAAACATCTGGGTGCTGCCGTTTAGTGTGGGGGGCGGCTCTTCGACTTGGCGGACGTTGACCTCGATCTCTTCGATGCTCATGGTTTCTGCTCCTTTATGATGTTGTCGCTAAACAATAGTGTCACGGTACCCCACAGGCAGAAGATATCATAGCATGTGTGTGCCTGTAAGTACACACATAACGCACTGCGTTATGTGTGTAAGTGTAACACCTATAACGCAGCGTGTCAATAGTAAGGATCGAGCAATCACCCGTGATCTAGCGAAACTCGTGGCTGCCCACATCCTCGCGGTAGGTGCGACCAGGGAAGGTGATACGCTCGGCATTCAGCAGTGCGCGCCCACGGGCACCGTTGAGGGTAGAGCCACGTCCTACTACCGTTGCCACATGCCCGCCGGTCATGGTGACATCGGGGGCGACGCTGTGGGAACCCATGATCATGCTGCCGAGGATGCCACCCCCGCTGCGTGTCGCGGGAGAGTAGCGCATCCCCGCCGGGTTGGAGGTCTGATCGTGAAAAACCAGTACGCCCTCGTCCACATCGTTCAGGCCGCGCACGGCTCCGCCGACGGAAAAATGGTGCGGGTAGCCCTGTGTCACCAGGGCCATACCAACGCTAGCCTCGTCACGCCAGCGCAGCGGCGGCATCAGGTGGAGTCGTCGGCCAATGGCAGCTTCAATGAGGTACGGCAAGTCGTCCTCTAGGCGCGGCAGCACCACCTGGGCCTCCATATCGCGCAGACAACAGCGCAGGTTGGCGATACGCGGCCCCTGGTCGGTGATGATGCAGTCAATGCCGAGGATACCCCAGTAGGGCAGTCCTTCGCGGGCAAGGGCAGCGATGATCGGGATGATCACATGGCTGTGCATGTGTGCGCCGAGGCGTTGGGAGTAGCGTGAGTTCCCGCAGATCGCGCCCATGCCCGGTGCTGCTGGGCTATCGGGCGTGGCATCGAACTGGTCGTAAATCCGCACCGGCAGCAGGGGCAGCGCCGTGCTGCCATCCACAATTGCCGAAAAACTCACCGTGATTCCCGGCAGATACTCCTCGATCACGACACCATTGCTACTGCCTTCCATAGGCCGGTTGATGAACAGGCCGCGCAGAGCCTCCAGGGCGGCATAGCGGTCGTGGTAGGTGCCACCGCCAGCGGCAGGATGATCGGCCTTAAGGACGACGGGCAGGCTATGGGCGGCCAAGTATTTTTCGGCGGTGGGCAGGCTGGTGAAGGTACGCCCACGGGCGGTAGGCAGTTGGTAGCGTTGGAGAAACTCCTTGGCGTAGCAGCGACTCCACTCCAGGCGCGTGCTGCGCTGTGACGCCCCGAACACACCAATATGCATTGCCACCACTTCGTCAACGATCCCCGACCAGAGTGGGCCACTCTCGGCAGGGACAATCAGGTCAATGTGCTCGGCGAAAGCCCAGTTCGCCACGGCGCTGGCGTTGCGGGCGTCCAGATCAACCTGTGGCGCGAGTACGACGGTTCCGCCGTTACCAGGCGCACAAAATACCTCGGCACTCGGGCTGGAGAAGAGCTTCCAGACCAGTGCGTGGGCGCGTCCATCGGAGCCAAGGACGAGGATTTTCATAACATGTCATGTGACGTGAAGAATGAGGCGCATTCCGCACTACGTATGTGCTGCGGCGATCACGTTGCGAATAAGCATCACATTTGTCACCGGGCCGGTGCCTCCGGGTACGGGCGTGATCGCGCCCGCCACCTCCGACACCGAGGCGAAGTCCACATCGCCGACCAAACTGCCGTCGGCTGCCACGTTCGTGCCAAAATCAATCACCACCGCACCGGGGCGGATCATCTCCGCCGTGACCAAGCCGGGTCGTCCGGCGGCCACGCAGACAATCTCGCACTCGCGCAGGATGGCCCCCAGGTCGGTGGTGCGTGAGTGGCAAATGGTAACAGTGGCATCGGCCTGGATGAGCAACTGGGCCATCGGACGCCCAACGATCGCTGATCGTCCGATCACGGCAACGCGCTTGCCGCGTAGCCCGATGTTATAGCGGCGCAGCAACTCCATGCCGCCAGCCGGCGTGTTTGGCACCAGGGCAGGACGCCCCTGGGCCAGCAGCCCGGCGTTGATCGGATGAACGCCATCCACATCCTTACGATGGTCAATCCGCATAATCGCGGCATCGGCATTCAGATGAGCCGGCAGCGGCAGTTGGAGCAAGATCCCGTCGGTGGTCGGGTCGGCGTTGAGTTCGTCAATCGTCACCTCCAACTGCACCTGAGCGGCGTCAGGTGGTAGGCTGAGTAGGCGAAAGCGAGCACCCACGGTGGCGCAGAGTTTCTCGATACTGCGCACATAGCGGGTTGATGCGGCGTCACCAAGCACCTGGATCACGGCCAGCCCTGGGGCGCGACCGATCTTCTGTCGGATGGTGGCGATGTCGGCCTGGGCCGCCGCACGCAGTTCCATAGCGAGGGCGCGTCCATCAAAAATGATAGCAGTCACGGTGTGTCTATCTCTCTCGAATATGAATTTTTACCCATTGATCCGGCTGCGCACGATTTCGAGGATGCCCTCTGCTTCCTCGCCGAGTCCAATCACCATATCCTCGATCTGGGCACGGGTCTCACGAACAAAGTTTTTGTCCTCCAGCCCCGAGAGATTGATCTCGACATTGAGGACGGCGCTCTGCACGGTGGCGCGAGCCAACAGGGCGGCCACGCCAATATCGCTCACGATCAGGCGTGAGCAGCGGCTGGCAAGAGATGTGCAGAGGGGCATCAGATCCGCAGCAGCCTGTGCGATGCGCAGAGGCACCTCGGAGGCCACGCGGGTAACCTTCTGGATGGCAGCCTGGCGACTAGCCGCATCTGCGTCGGTGGTGCGCGACAGCCGGTAGGTCGCCGAGAGCCGCTCAAAAATCTCAATATCCTGCTGGGCAAGCGATTGGAGTTCGCGGCGCAATCCCTCGGCGCGATCCTGGATGCCGCGCACCTCAGCCTCGATCTCGGCGAACTGCTTTTTGCCAATGGTGAGAGAGCAGACCATGCTCACGAGACCAGCGGCCATCGCCCCGCTGATCCCCGCGACGCTTCCGCCACCAGGGGTCGGCGCACTGGATGCAAGGTTGCTAAGAAATGTGTCAATCGTCTGCTCATTAAGGGGCGTGCTCATCCCAATAATCTCCTTCCATGACGCCTTGCCGTGATCGGCGCGGCTTCTGCCCTCATTATAGCAGTCAGTGTGGAGTTGAGGGTTGGCAGATGTGACCAGGGATCGTGCTACACTGGTATAGCTTTCTGGGAAATCTCTGGGGAGTTCATGCGACGACTATCCACCGCACACGCCGTCGTCGTTTGGTGATGTGGAACTGAGATCTGGTGTGATTTAGGAGGCAAGGTTATGGCAAAACAGCAGATCTCTCTCGCCGGGAAGGTGGCGGTGATCACCGGCAGTACTCGTGGTATTGGCCGAGCAATCGCCGAGCGGTACGGGCGGGCCGGTGCGAGAGTGATGGTCTCTTCCTCGCGTGCCGATGCGGTCGCCCAGGCCGTGGGCGAGCTACGCGCCCAGGGGATTGTCTGCGAAGGAACGCCCTGCGATGTCTCAGATCTGAGCCAGGTACAGGCGCTCGTGCGGCGGGCGCTCGATGCCTTTGGCCACGTGGACATCTGGATGAATAACGCGGCGGTGTCCGGGCCGTTTGGTGAGACGCTGGATGTGTCACCGGAGGAGTGGCGGCGCGTGCTGGAGGTAAACGTCTTCGGCTGTTATCACGGCTGTATCAGCGCCCTGCCCCACATGATCGAGCGCCGATCAGGTAAGATCATTAACGTCTCGGGCGGCGGTGCCACACGCGCCCAGCGCTTCCTCAGCGCCTACAGCACCTCGAAGGCGGCTATCGTCCGGCTCACCGAGGGCTTCGCCCGCGATTATCACGATCACCCCTACCTCTCGTTTAACGTCCTCGCCCCCGGCATGGTGCCCACCGATATGATGAACAGCTTCCGCACGGTTGGTACAGGTGCCGAAGCGATTAAGGCTCTGCCACGGGTGATGAGAATTTTCGGCACCACCGCCGAGGAGACGGCGGATGTGGCCCTGCGTATGGCGTCGAGTGCAACCGACGGGGTGAGTGGGAAGGTCTTCGAGTTGATGCCACGGCGGCGGGTGCTCTGGCGGTTGGCCACGGCGGCTCTGCGCTGAGAGATAGCAGAAATCTGCAACGCGAACGGGGGATGTATGGCGAACTTGAACGAGCGGATCGGTGAGGCGATTAAGCGGAAGCGCCAGCGGGATCGGCTGACTCAGAACGACCTTGGCAGCAAGATTGGCGTCAGCGGATCGTATATCTCAAGCATCGAGTCGGGGCAGACGGGGGTGCGGATCACCGAACTGGAGGCTCTGGCGACCCACCTGCGCACGACGGCGATTGATATGATCAACGAGGCGGCTGGGCGCGATGAGTATAAGTTCACCACCGCAACCCGTGAACGCGACGCCTTCCTGACTCTCTACGATGGCCTGACTGCCGAACACAAAAAGCAGGCACGCACCTTCCTCATGTTTCTGCGTGAGGTTCAGCTTCACCCAACGGAAGAGTAGAAAGGGTAACAGAATGGGGCGAGCGCCATGCGCTCGCCCCATTCTGTTGTGGTGCCGTTAGCGCCGCCCCATCGCCTTGTAGTAGTTATCGGCGATCTTCTGCGCCGAGGCGACCAGATCGTTCCAGTTGAGAATTTCCGCATCGGGTATCAGCCGTCGCCGCTGGATGATGACCCAAGACCAGAGTGCAGCTTGCCCCAGAAATACGAAGACAACGATTCCTACCATAACCCAGAAATCGCCCATGGCCCACCTGCCTTTCTTCATCACGCCATATTGACGTATCATAGCAGACGTGTGCTCCCGGTGCCATGATGTCGCCATTATCGCACGCCTGTGTGTCTCGTGCAAATTCAGGAGGCAGGAGGCAGGAGGCAGGAGGCAGGAGCCGGAACCCTGCCACCTGCCTCCTGCCTCCTGCCACCTGCCACCTGCCACCTGCCTCCTGCCTCCTGCCTCCTGCCTCCTGCCTCCTGCCTATCCCCAGCCTAAATCCTCGGATTTTTTCTTAGATTTTTTTGACGATGGAGAATCCCCTTCATCACCCGACTCCCCCGACATTTCTTCGTCGAGCATCTGATCCACCATCTCCTCCCAATCCTCGCCGGCGTCCTCACCGAGTTCCTTGCCCATGCGCTTGGCCCAGCGGGCAATTGAGCGCGGGTCGTTCTCGTCTAGGCCCGCAAAGTTGGTCGGGTCGGCCATGGCCTCCATACGCGCATCCTCAGACTTGGGAGTGGCAAATCGCGAGACGGCACGGCGCACCTGATGGTTGCCGCAGCGTGGGCAGGCCAGGCCGGGCGGGTCGCTGAATCCCTGGACGAGCTTCTGAAATGTGCCGCTGCATGCGGGGCACTGGTACTCATAAATGGGCATCGTGTATCCTCATCTAGACAAGGTGCCGGGTTTCAGGTGCCAGGTTTCAGCAAGACAATTTGTAGTAGCGGATTCAGCCGTATACGAGACTGTTCGGCAGGCTGGAAGCCTGCGCTACGGACGGTAAACCTGACACCTGACACCTGACACCTGACACCTGACACCTGACACCTTACGCGCTGACAATCTCTTCAATCAAGGCGGGCGCTATCACCTGTGTAGGGGCGATTGTGTAGGCAGACAGGAGTTGTGGCGCAACGCGATGGGCATCTTCGGGGCTAGCAGCATGAATGCTCATGAGCGGCGAACCCTCCGCAACCCAGTCGCCAACCTTGGCAACAAGCACGAGTCCCATACGCGGATCAATGCTGTCTTCTTTCCGCGCCCGTCCGCCGCCCAGGGTGTTGCAGACCGTACCGAGGGTTTGGCCATTAATGGTGGCCACGTAGCCGGAGCACGGTGCCGGAAGATCAATGTGCGCGGGGGCGACGGGTAGAAGGCTGGGGTTCTCCACAAAGGCCAGGTCGCCGCCCTGGCTAGCGATCATTCGGGTGAACTTCGCCCATGCCGCGCCGCTATCGAGAGCCTCACGGAGCAACGCCCGCGCCGACTCATCGCTTGGACGCAGCTTGGCCAGATGTACAAGCTGCGCACCGAGGGTCATGCATAACTCGACAAGATCGGCGGGGCCGCCGCCGCGCAGTGCACCAATCGCCTCGCGTACCTCTAGGGCGTTGCCAATGGCGAATCCAAGGGGCTGCTGCATCGAACTGAGAACAGCAGATACCTGGCGACCGGCGTGGCGACCAATCGCCACCATCGCACGAGCCAGCGTGCGTGCATCGTCAATTGTGTGCATAAATGCGCCGCTGCCGTACTTCACATCCAGGACAATGCAATCGGCACCGGCGGCAAGTTTTTTGCTCATGATGCTGGCCGCAATGAGCGGGATTGACTCAACGGTGGCGGTGACATCGCGCAGCGCATAGAGTTTCTTGTCGGCAGGGGCAAGATCGCCGCTTTGGGCCGCGATCACCAGACCCACCTCACAGACACAGCGGCGGAATTCTTCTGCGCTCAGGTTGGTGCGCAGACCAGGGATGCTTTCCAGTTTATCAACAGTGCCGCCGCTAAACCCCAATCCGCGCCCGCTCATCTTGGCCACCGGCAGGCCCACCGATGCGACCATCGGCGCGAGCAGCAGGGTGGTCTTATCGCCAATACCGCCGGTTGAGTGCTTATCAACCGTAAGCGGCACCAGATCGTGCAGATCAAGCATAGCGCCGCTGTGAGCCATCGCGAGGGTCAGATCGGCGGTCTCGCGGTCGTCCATCCCACGCAGCACTACCGCCATCGCCCAGGCGCTCATCTGGTAGTCGGGAATATCACCGGCAGCATAGCCCGTGATCAACCAGGAGATCTCTGTGCTGGTGAACGTGCCACCGTCTCGCTTCTTTGCGATCAGATCTACTGCCCGCATATACTTAATTCCGTTCGCAATGCACGATTCATCATACACAATTCTGTTGCCGCTCAGCCCTTGCTCTCTCTTTCTGCCCTATCCGCACGCTGCTTAAAGATCGAAAGCTGGATCTGCGCATCGTGATTGCATACCTCGCAGAGACCATCCTTGAGGCCAATCAGACGGGCCACGCCATTGGTGCGAGTGATCAGCGTGGCCTGACAGCCGGGGCAGCGGGTGGCCTGAGTAACTTCGGCACCGTAGACATAGTGCAGCCCGCTCTCGTGACCGATGCGCT
>CAIXLU010000127.1 GCA_903920315.1 uncultured Oscillochloris sp. | reverse complement strand
CCCGGGCGGCTCGCGAGCCGCCCCTACGCATATTTATGAACCGTGACTCTGTTTCCCATCGCTCTCGCAGTGCCCGTGATCGGGTCGCCTCCCGTCAGCACGGCACCCCCTCCTCCCCTCAACCCGATGAGCAGCGCGGGGGCTGCGGGCCGCGTCTGCTCGGCCTAGCAGCGATCCTGGTCGTCATTGTAATTGTTGTCGTCACCACGGTCTTCACCTGGGTCGGAGGCTCGCTCCATGCGATCCAGCAGACCGATCCGCGCCGCCCTACTGCGGTTGCAGGTCAGACCGCCGCCCCCCTCCCGCCGGGTCTGCGCGACCCGTTCAATATCCTGCTGGTTGGCGTAGACCGCCGCCCCGATATGCAGGAGGGTGTACGCAGCGACACGATCATCCTCGTCCATATTGATCCGACTCAGGGCTGGGCGGGCATGCTCTCCATCCCGCGTGACTCGGTGGCCGATATTCCGCACCTCGGTCAGCAGAAGATCAATACGGCCTACGCCTACGGATTTAACCATGCCGCCGAGATCTATGGCGAGGGGACAACGCCTGATGCAGGTGGCGGTGCCCTGGCTGCCGAAACGGTTGAGGGCTTTCTGGGCCTGAAAGTGAACTATGTCGCCCAGATTGACTTCCGTGGCTTTCAGCGAGTGGTTGATACCTTGGGCGGGGTGACGGTTGATGTGCCGAGACCTCTGCTCGACCCGGCCTACCCGACCGACGATTACGGCTACGAGCGGCTCTATGTGCCCGCCGGCCTACAGGTACTCGATGGGGCCACGGCCCTGAGCTACGCCCGTTCGCGCCACAGTTCCAGCGACTTTGACCGCTCGCGGCGTCAGCAGCAGGTACTCCGGGCCATCCTCGCCGAGGTACGCGCCCGTGGCATTCTTAGCCAGGCCACCCTGTTGCCTTCACTGGCCAACGACCTTGAGCAGAGCGTCAGCACGACCATGCCCCTGGGAGATCTGGATACTCTGCGCGGCCTCGCCAATCTGGCCCAGCGCCTTGAGCCGAGCCAGATCGTGCAACTGAACATTAACCCGAACGATGTGGCGGTGATCCAGGAAGTTGGCTCGGACATCTACTGGAACAAGGATGATGTGTCCGCCCTGGTGGCCCGGCTCATGGCTGGTCCCGCCACCGCCAGCGAGTCGGCTCGTGTGCAGGTGCAAAACGGTGCGGAGGTGCAGGGATTGGCCAGCCGGGTGACGGACACCCTGCGCTCTCATGGCTTTCAAACCGTTGACCCGGCTGACGCTCCGGCGTCAGTTGAGTATAGCCAACTGATTGACTACGGCGGTCACCCGCAGACTCTCAAGCGTCTCGCGGATCTGCTCCAGATTGATCCACGCTACGTTTTCAGCAGCCCGCCCCCCGGCACCCCGCCCGCCCCGCTACGCACCGATATTGTTCTCGTCCTGGGAACCGATCACCGCGAGAGTTGGGCTATTCCGTAACAAGGTTTCAGGTGCCGGGTTTCAGGTTTGCCGTTCGTAGTGCGGGCTTCCAGCCCGCCGACGCGCATCT
>CAIXLU010000126.1 GCA_903920315.1 uncultured Oscillochloris sp. | reverse complement strand
CGTTTGGCGGCGGCGTCACCAGGAATGTATCGCTGGCGGTGCCGGTGTTGGTAAGTGTGTAGATAAAATTCGCGGACAAACCGGGCGGGCTGGAGACGGTTGTGGGGGCCAGGGCGCTAAAGGTGAAGCTGCGCGCCTGCGACATGGTGATCGTATCCACGATGTCTGCGGTCTGTGCGCCGGTGGATGCCTGAATACGGAAGCTGATCTGCACAGGGGTTGCCGGGGCAGCGGATGGCGTATTCACCGTGATCACGAGCGTGGTACTCGCACCGCCCGCCAAGCTGGGCTGCGCCAGAATCGCCGTACCCATCGTCCAGTCTGCTGGCTTCGTACCGACAAAGGTTGGACCAACCACCGAGAAGGTGTCGAGCAGGCCGCCGGTGTTAGTGACGTTATGGGTGAAGGTGACGGTGGTGCCAGCGCGTGCCTTCGTTTGTCCCGGCGAGACGCTGGGTGTGGCGGGATTCAGGCCAATTGACTTCGCCGTAGTGGTGTCGGTTGGGATATTGGCGGAGCCGATAGAACCCACAAAAACCTGAACGCTCGTCGTATCCACATCGGCCACGGGCGAAGTTTTCGCCGCGAGAGGCACGCTGACTCCAACCTGGAACGAGGCGCTGCTGTTGGGCGGGACCGTCACCGAAGGCGGAGCGCTGGCCCAACCCAGGGACGATGTAATCACCACAGTGTAGGTGGGGGTGATCGGGTCGCTGTTGGTGATCGTATGGGTATAGATCGCCGTGCTGCCAGGAATGATCGTGGTGCTGTTCGGGGTTGCCGCGCTGAGAGTGAAGTTTGGCGGGACGCAGGCGCTAATCGCGAGGGCGTCGAATTGAGTTGAGAAGGACGAGGTATTGTCGCTGGCGTCGCGAACCGTGGCGGTGAGGTAGCGTTGGCAGCCGGGGACGTTAATGCTGAACGCGCCGCCAGTTGTGGTCGTGCCGGTGGTGAGGTAGATCGGGCCTTCCTTATCATCGCTGACAGGACTGGTGAAAACCTCGACGGTGCAGCCGCTCCCGCAGGCGGCGGCGGTGCCGGTAAGGACGGGGGGTGTCGGCGGGACAGCATCTGTCACCGCAGCCAGGGTTGGGCTGGCCAGACCGATATTACCGCCTAGTGACAAGGTAATCCCGTCGAGCTTATTGCCACTGGTGGCGCTCTGCGTGATCTTGATGCCGGTCGCCCCCCTGACAAAAATGCCGCTACCGCCTCCGGGGCTGCCGACGGAACTGATACCATTCAACACCAGACGGTTGCCGTTGATGACATTATTATGGGCCCCAGCCGTCGTGTTATCAATGTTAATCCCGTGGTACTGAGTGAGGGAACTGCTGCCCGTGCCGTTAAAGGCGATCAGGTTGTTGTTGATCTGGTTGCCAGTTCCCTGGAGGATATAAATACCATTCTGCTTGTTGCCGATCCCGGCCACGAGCGAACCCGAGGATCCTGTGCCAATCTTATTGAGTTCGATAATATTGGTGCTTGCGGTGTTGCGCAGGGTGATGCCGTTCTCCACGCCGGAGATCACATTCCCGCTCACGGTGTTGCCGTTGGTGCCGCTGATACGCAAACCCTCGCTGCTTGTAATGCTGGACAGAGCGGCATCCCCCGTCGCCTTAACACCAAGATAATTGCCCTGGATCGTGGTGGAGGTGACGCTACAGGTGGCGGGGCTACAGGTGTTCACTCCTGCGACAAGGATATCGGGCCTAATGGCGATAGCGGCGATAGCGACGGTGCCGCCACTGCCACCCACCGCGATCACGTTGCGATCCGCCCCGTTCGGGCCGCCGATTGTGTTCCCGTTGCCATTCTCCACCCAGATCCCGGAGCCGCCTGTGCCGAAACCGATAGGGGTAGCCGCTGTGGGTGATGTCAGGCCGGTGGCTGTTCCCGTGGGGTTTGTGCCAATGAAATTACCCTTGATCGTATTGCCGCCAGAGCGTACGCGGATACCAAAACGGCGACTGGCCGCGATCACATTGGCCGGACCGATGACGGTTGCGGGAGGTGATCCGCTTGTGAGGACGCTGCCGAGGTAAATCCCGATGTTATCGGGGGCTGCCCCGACGGTGCCACTGATGCTGCCGATTGGGGCCAGGGTGGTGCCGTCGCGGGCAACGCCAATATAGTTACCGACGATCTGGGTGCCCACAATGTTGTAGGCATCATCAGATAACTTAATACCGACATCGGTGCTATTGCCGATCACATTCCGCCCACCGACCGGGTCTGCGGGATCACCAATGATGGTATTGACCGCGCTGCTGGAGATGCGGATGCCAAAGCGGTTAGGGATGGCAGCACCGCTTGACGTGACGCCTATATCGTTACCGACGATGATCGTATTGTGGGGGTGTTTGGGCGAGATTGAGATCTCACTACTCTGCACCACAACCCCGGCACCGCCGCCGAGAGGCAGGGCTGGGTTGTCGGTGATGAATCCGATCTGATTGCCCTTGATTGTGGTGGTGTAGGCGTAACTTCCCACCAGCACGCCTGCCTGTAGCTTATCCTGAACAATGCCGGTCGGTATCTGGGTGCCGGTGGAGTCTGTGCCGATGTAGTTTCCAATAATCTGGTTGCCCGAGATAAATCCGGAGCCACTACTGGAATCGTCGCTATCCTTCACCGAGATGTTCGCGACGAGGTTGCCCGAGATGACATTGCGATCAGCCGTCGCTGTGCCGCCAATGATGTTGTCGTGGGCCTTCTCATCAATCTGGATGCCGTGGAAGGCATTTCCAAAAGCGCTGGTGCCGTCGGCGTCGAGACCGATCCAGTTATTGGCGATGAGGTTGCCGGTGGCATTGATGCCGCTGAGCCAAATCCCCGATCCGCCGTTCGCGTCCACGCTGCCGGGGAAGCCGACAATCACGAGGCCGCGCACGGTGTTGTTGGCCGACATAATGCTCAGGCCGAAGGTGCTGAATGGCAGACCGACACCGCTCAGCACGACGGTATGCGCTGGCTCAACGGTGATCGTCGTCCCGCCGCCCGAGAGAACCGGCAGAGCCTGGGTGACATTAATCGTAAACGGCGGCGTCCCGCTCATGCCGAAATTGATGGTGTTGCCGGTACTCGCGTTGGCCAAGCGGATCGCCTTGCGCAGCGTACACGTTGCGGCCGGGCAGGAGTCGTTAAGATTGTCGTCGGTGTCGCTTGTGAGGGTGACGGTGAAGGTCTGTGGCGCTGCATGGATGGGGAGAGTTGTTGGGAGGGAGACGATCAACAGGGCGAGCAGCACAATCAGACGAAGATAACGGGAATGACGCGGCATAGCGATTCTCCTTAGAACTCGCCCTGTCACACTGAACGAGTCGCACGGCCACAGAAAGACACAGAAAAAATATATTTTTTCTGTGTCTTTCTGTGTCTTTCTGTGGCAAAACCTCGTTGTCGTACGAACACTATTTCACAACCAGCGGCAGCCAGATTTGCCGGATCATCGGACTCACCGTAATCACGACAGTATTGGTCGCCGAGGCATTTGCGACTTCCTTGCCGGTACTCGGATTGGTGAGGTAGATTCTGATGCTATCGCTGTCACCCGGCAGTAGTTTGTCTGTCACCTTGACCACGGCATGGAGGCGCAAAATGGACTTGGGGCTGCCGCCCGTTTCAAGCGTAAAACAGTTATTGACGATCTCAACGCTATTCTGCGAGAGGAAAGATACGACCTGGCTGCCCGAATTGGAGCGATAGTTCAGGCAGAATGTGGCCGGGCCGTTGCTCGTATTAAGAATGTTATGCGAGAAGTCAACCTCGGCCAGGGATTGTGCGGAAACCGGCGCGCCGCCTCCATCCATCTGTGCGCTCGGCACCAGATCCACGCCGGCGGTGTCGCTGATTACCAGTTGAATGCTGCTAAAGGGCACCTGTGCAGTCGCGGTAAGGTAAGTGGTCACGTGATTGGGGCCACCGAGCGCATCGAGAACCTGCGCACCCTGAGGCACGGTCACTTTCACATCCACATCGGCGCTACTATCGGGGCCGATTGTGATCTGATCCTTACTCAGTGTCGTAAGCCAGATCGAACTGTTGCTCGACGCCGGATCCACCGTACTCTTGACGAGATCGAGGGTGACGGCAACATTGCCGCTGTTGACGTAGCGGTACGTGTGAGTGACTTGCCCAAGGGGCGGAGCCGTCCCTGTATTCGTGACCCGGCTGATGGACACCACAGGTGCTGCCAGCACCGTGGTTGTGAGTATCTGGCTTAAGCTGAGCAGACTCTGGCCCATAGTCACTGCCGCAGTGACGAGGGTTGTGTCATGCATGCCGGCCCGCACGCTGATGTCGGTGCCGATGGGCAGGTTCATCGAGACGGTGATGATTTTTGTGCTGTTGGCCGGCATCGCGAATATGCTGGCCGATCCATTCGGCGGACTCACACCCCAGCGCGAGAGCGACCTGCTCGTAGCAGAGTGCATGCCGGTAAGGTCAATCGATCCGCTATTCGTCAGGAGCAGGGTATAGACGATATTCTGACCCGGTGAGGCGTCCTGCTGGCCATTAACCGGATTGAGGTAGGCCATGCTGAGTCCCGAGGTGACATTCAGTGTGCCGAACTCGGAGGTGTTTCCGTTTCCATCGGTGATGGCGAACAGCAGTTGCTTCGGCAGCGGTAGAACGCCAGACAACTGGCCTGAGAAGAAGCCAACCGCGTCAGGGGTGGCAAAATCCAGGGTGGATGAGATGCCCGTGGGCGTAATCGTCAGAGGAACAAAGCCCTGGCCATCGGCGAGGTTCGCGCCCGAGCGGAAGAACTGGATGCGACAGGCAGATGTCGGCACGCAGGATGAGACGCGGGCCGTGTCGGTATAGACCCAGCCTGATACCAGCCCGTTCTGATCGAGATGGAATCGCAGTGGGCTGGCCGAATTGAAGATCGGCGAATCAATGCCGTGGTTCGGCAGGGTGAGGGTATCGGGGTCGGTGCCACTGCCGGTGTAGATGCTGCTACCCTGAAGCACCACGCCACCGGCATTGCGGGTCATGCGGTTGAACTGAATGCGGACGCGCTGGGAGTCGCCTTGCACGAGGGTGGCCTGGCCGGTGTTCAGGGCAATCGTGTTCGACAGTACCTGCACATTGCGCGAGGCTCCGGCAACCAGCACGCCGTTGCCGGTGTGATCGGTCAACCTGTTCAAGAGCAGCGTTACCGTAAGGGCATCAGTGACGGCAATAGCATCGCCGCGATTGTATCGCACCTCGTTATCGTGAACATTCACCCCCTGCGCCGCGTTAATCACGATACCGCTGGCGTTAGGGTTGGAGACCGGGGTAGTGTTTGCGGCAGCCGCCCAGCCAATCGTGTTAAGGTTAATCGTGGTGGTGAGGGTTGTG
>CAIXLU010000125.1 GCA_903920315.1 uncultured Oscillochloris sp. | reverse complement strand
CCGTGGCTCTGCACGCGCTCATGCTCCAGGGCGTATCCACCCACCTCAATCTCTGCCAGCCCGCGCTCCAGGGCTGTCAACTCCAGGCCGGCATCGAGCAACGCGGCCAGAAGCATATCACCGGCTGCGCCATGAAAACAATCGAAGTAGACAACGCGCATTTGTGGCCCTCGTTACCGGCCATCGGCCATATGCGCCGCCAGGGCCGCACCAACCTTCGCCGAGTCGTAGCGCAGAGTGTCCTGTTTATTCCAAAGCTGACGACGGGGGCCAACGGTCTCGCTATAGTCGTCCACCAGGGGCCGCACACCGAGAGCCGTGATCGCCGCGATCTCGTCGTCACCAGGGACGAGTATCTGAAGGCCATCGGCAGCCAGACGCTCAACCAGTTCATTCGGCAGGTTCGGGCTACGGTTGATCAGCGCCGCATCGAGATGTCCTGGGCCAAGCAGTTCATCAAGACGGGACACATGGGCGAGGACGCCCATATGCTCGGTCTGACCAGGCTGTGTCGTGGAATTACAGATATAGATCACCTGCGCTCCGGTTGAGCGCAGAGCCTCGACGATACCGCCAAACTGAAGGGTAGCCAGGATCGAGGTAAAGAAACTCCCTGGCCCGATAGTCACGAGGTCGGCGTCGAGAATGGCCTCAATAGCCGCCGGGGAGGCAGAGGCTGGCGGATCGAGGAAAAGCCGCCGGATTGGCGGCTGACCCAGGGCGCGCACGGATACCTCGCCGCGCACGGTGGAGCCGTCGGCCAGTTCCGCACAGAGTTGCACATCAGCGCTGGAGACAGGCAGCACCGTCGCGGTACTGCCCGCCAACTCGGCCACCGTGGTCACCGCTGCGGCGAAATCGCCGTTCATTTGGGCGAGGGCCGCAATCAGCAGGTTGCCGAAAGCCATCCCGTCAAGAGCCGGATATTCGAGGGTGCGGAAACGCTGCTCTAACAGGCGTGGCCAGAGAGCCTCGCGGTCGGCGGCCAGGGCTGCGATAGTGGCGCGCAGATCGCCGGGGGCCGGTATCTTGCCCACCGCCCGCGCTATCCCCGTGCTGCGGCCCGTGTCCGTCACCGCCACAATCGCAGTGCGCCGGGCGACGTAGGGGGCCGCACCTAGCAGCACCTGGGATGCGCCGCCGCCGCCGCCGATGGCAACGAGTGAATGGTGAATGTTCATGCCCGCCCCGCTGGAAATTCAGGCGCTGCCAGCGTCAGCAGTCGCCCTAACCCGCCGGCCTCGCCGATGGCGTACAACGCCGTAACCCAGGGCGCTGCCGATACGCCCGTGTAGCGTCGGCCCGCCTGCGCATCTTCTACCGGCCCTAGCCGCTGGTCGGCGTAGGTTCGCAGTTGCGCGGCCTGGACCGTATCGCCCAGTTCTACGGCCAGCAAGTAACTGAAGGCCACCGTCAGTGCCTCGCCCCGCGCACAAATTTTTGGCAGGGCTAACCAATGCCGCTCGGCCAGCCGCGCCACCAGATCGCGATCCAGCGGCGCGATCAGCGCCAGTGTCCAGGCATCTTCCAGTCTGTCCCCGGCAAAACTCACCCGGCGACTGCGCATGTCGTATGATCCGGCGAACACACCCCGGCCCGGTAATCGCGGCCCGCGTATCGTCATCCGCTCGGTCAAAGTAGTTATCCACGTCGCACCCGCCGCCCCGTAGTCGCTGCCGTAGGCTCGGTCGTGCAGGCGCAGCGCCCAGAGGACTGCTGCCATCGCGCTGGCACTAGCCGTATCACCCTCGCAGAAAATAGCCCCGTCGGGCGATGCCCGCACCTGTCGCCAGAGCGCCTCAACGAGTTGGGTGGCGGTGTAACTGGCCCGCACATCAGCCGACCAGCGCAGGATAAAGGGATCATAGGTGTAGCGCACTCGTCCGCCGAGAACCGCCTGAAGTCCTAAAAGCATACTCAGGGCACCGCTATAGATCCCATAGCCCGCGTCCACCGGGTCGGGCTTACGGCTGGCTCGCTCGGTCTCGGTGGCCCAGGTAGCCCAGACTCGGCGCTGGATCATGCGGTCAATCAGCGCGTCCAGCGCAGTGAGGGCCAGGGCGGACTCATCGCGGCCCGCGTGGGGATGGCACGCCAGGGCCGCCATGGCGCAGCCGACAAAGGTAATCTGTCCGCGCAGTGAACTGGCGCGAGCTTCAGCCGCGCTCAGGTCGAATCCATCCCAGCGGTTGGCAGGCTGAAGGGCCAGACCGGTGAGGTAGCGCAGGTAAGCAGAGAGTCGTTCGGGGAGCATCAGGGGTTCCTCATAACCAATAGATTATCGAAGCGGACCGTCACCTTGCCGATATCAAAGCTACTTACCGCTAGACCCACATCGCCCCCTGTGAGGGCGTCGTTCTGCGTGGTCTCCAGCAGATGGCCGTTTGTCCTTAGGGTGATCCGGTTGCCCTTCATTTCAACCCGCAGGGTATTGTGCGTCGTATTGATGATGTCGGACTGAGTCCAGTCAATCAGAGTCTGCCATGTGTCGTTCCTCAATACTTCCAAGGCGTAGTAGCCATCACTGGAGACGCTAAAGAGGTAGAAGTTCTGGCTATCCTGGTAGTGAAAGATCAGTCCGGACGCAACGGCGGCAGAGCCAGCGGCGACCGAGGACTCGGCCTCGACGGTGACATCGGCGTAGGTATCGTTGGTGATCGCCCATGCCAGGGTATCGGCGTCCTTCACTTCAATTACATAAGCCCCATCCTCAAAGGTTGAACGTGAGAAGGTGTCCTCCTCCTTGGTGAGAACGCTCTGCTGAGGGTGAGAGAAGTCGTCGGAGATCAGTACGTCACTCGCTGTCGCGGGAGTGGGGACGGGTATGTTTGTCGCGGGCACCACGGTAATCAGCGCGAGGGGCGTGGGCAGTTCGGGCGTAGGCACAAGGTTGCTGCGCAGAATAAAGAGCAGCAGCCCGATACAGGCTATCAGTATCAGCACACCGAGGCAGCCAAGGATGCTGAGGATGCCCCATAGCAGACGACGGTCGCTCTTTGGAGATACGGGCGGAGCATCCATATAATTGCGGATTGTGGATTGCGGATTGTGGATTGTGGATTGTGGATTGCGGATTGTGGATTGTTGATTGTGGATTGCAGGATCAAATCCACAATCCACAATCCACAATCCGCAATCGTCCTAGCTGAGTACATCCTTCAGCGCCGCAATCAGCCCGCGATTCTGCACATCGGTGCCGAAGGAGATGCGGATGAGGCCGGGGAGACCCCAGCCCGCCAGGGTGGTGACGGTAAAGCCCCGGTCGCGCAGGCCCGCGCCTACCACTGCATCATCGCCGACGGGTACGGCCACAAAGTTCGTCTCGCTAGGGATCGGCTCCAGTCCCAGAGCGCGTAGCTCGGCCATGTAGAAGGTGCGGCTAGCGGCGGTGTGGGCACGGCTGCGCTGAAGGTGGTCGTCGTCGTCGAGGGCGGCGATGCCAGCGACCTGAGCGAGCAGGTTGACGTTAAAGGTCGGGCGCACCTTCTCCAGATAGCCAATGAGTTCCTCGGGGCCGTAGGCGTAGCCCAGGCGCAGCCCGGCCAACCCGTAGATTTTGGCGAAGGTGCGCAGCAGGAGCAGATTCGGCCTGCCCGCACGCAGCTCCGCCAGCAGGTCGGGGTAGTCGTCGCGCTCGACAAACTCCACATACGCCTCATCCATCACAATCAGCACGTCCTCGGGGACGCTGGCGATAAAGGTGCGTACCTCGGCGGCGCTGTTGCTGGTGCCGGTGGGGTTATTGGGGTTGCAGACAAAAACGACACGGGTGCGCTCGGTGATCGCAGCGGCCATGGCCGATAGATCGTGGGCGTAGGTTCGTAGGGGCACCCGCACCGGGCAACCGCCCAGTTCCAGCGTCCGCATGAGGTAACTGATGAAGGTACCGTCGGCCAGCACCGTCTCGTCGCCCTCGCGGATCAGGCCCACGCAGATCAGCAGGATCAACTCGTCGGAGCCGTTGGAGCAGGTGACGTTGCCCAGGCCGAGGCCCGCTCGCTCTGCCAGAACCTGGCGCAAAGCGGTAGCACCCGAGTCCGGGTAGCGATGAACCCCGGCGGCGGCATCCATAATCGCCGCCAGCGCCTTTGGTGCGGGGCCGAGCGGGTTCTCGTTTGATGAGAGCTTCACCACGTCGGCAGACGGACCGGCGATCAGTTTGGCCGGCTTGTAGGCTGGCAGGTTTTGAATATATTCTTTGTAGCGCATATGTCCCCCCTACCCCGTCGTCATTGGCAACGCAAACGAAAAAGTGCTGCCTGCGCCCTCGACGCTCTCCACCCAGATTGCGCCACGGTGCATCTGCATAAACTGGCGGCTTAGATAGAGTCCCAGGCCCAGCCCCTCGGCACGGTGACTGCGTACGCGGTAGAAGCGCTGGAAGAGCTTCGTTTGCTGCTCGGCCACGATCCCATTACCCTCATCGGTGACGGAGACAACCGCCGCCTCCATCGTCCCGCTGTTGATCAGCATTCCCTCGCCGATCAGGTGATCACCAAAGAGACGTCGCTCATCGTTTGCCGCCACCCACAGCCGCACAATCACCCGGCCCGCGTCCGGGCTGTATTTGATCGCGTTCCCGATCAGGTTGGTCATCACCTGATGGATGCGCAGCGAGTCGCAGGGTACGATCAGCTCTTCCGCAATGCTCTCAAGTACCAGATGACGCTCCCCGGCTGAGGGTCGCTGCTGGTCAATGACTTGCGACGCTAGGGCCACCAAGTTTACCGGCTGAATCTGAAGATCGAGTTGGCCCGCATCAATGCGCGACACATCCAGCAGATTGTCCACCATGCGCAGCATATGCGAGACCTGCTGGGTCAGGATGGTCAGGCCGCGCACATCGCGTGAGTCGGCCTCGCTACGCTGCTGCTCGCGGCGCAACAGCAGGTCGGCGTAATTGCGCACGGCGGCCAGAGGGCTCCGCAGTTCATGGGCAGCCACGGCCAGAAACTCGTCTTTAGCGCGCTCAAGTTTCTGGCTGGCGGTGATGTCGCGGAAGACCACCACCGCTCCCTCAATCGAGCCATCGTCAGCGCGAGCGGGCGCACCGCTGAAACTCATGACGGTTTCATCGCCGCTGGAGCCGCTCAGGATTAGCCGGTAGTCCTGAAAAATCTCGCCAGCCAGGGCGCGGGCGAAGGGGAGCTGATCGAGGGTGAGCCGCTGACCATCGAGATCGCGCATGCGGTAGAAGTCAGGCATCTCGCTTAACCGTTGCTCGAAGGGCAACGAGTCAAGGCGTAGCAGAGTCAGGGCGGCCTCGTTCGCCAGAGTCAGTCGTCCGCGCCCGTCGCAGAGCAGCACGCCCTCGGCAATTGACGTGACCACCGTATTCAACTTGCGGCGCTCGCCGGTACTATCGGCGTAGAGTCGCACATTGGCTACAGCGAATCCCACCTGGTTACAGATCGGCAGCAGCATCTCGCGGTCGGCGCGTAAGGGCAATTCCGAGTCGCCATAGATCGCCAGCACACCCGCCACCGTACCGCCAGCCAGCAGTGGGAAGTAGGCGCAGCCGGTCAGACCCTCGGCGAGAAAAGGGCCTTCACCCCGCTCCTCCAGCAGTGGTCGCAGCATAGGCTGGCCAAAATGAACAACTTCCTCGCAGGGCGACTCCGCCACTAGCACGCTGGTAAGGACACTGATGCAGGATGGCGTCAGCCCTTGCTGCGCCCCCAGGTCGAGTCGATCATGGGCCACATCGAGCAGAAGCAGGGCACCGGTGGCACCGGGCACCAGTCCCAGCACCACATCAAGGATGCTATGTACGAGATCGGGCAGATCTGCTGCCGTGCTGATCGCCGTGACGACCGCATCAAACGCTTTGAGGCGGCGCTCGCTACGCTGGGCCTCATCGTAAAGCTGAGCATTCTTGATTGCTGATGCAGCGAGGTTGGCGAAGGTCTGGAGTACCGGCAAATCGCTGTGTTCCATCGGGCGGACTGTCGGGCCGCTCGTTGGTTCACCCAGCGTGAAGAGTTCCAAGATGCCGATGATCTCATTGCCCACGCGCATCGGGATGCAGGCGCAGGCGAGATGGCGCGGCAGATGCTCGCTCATATGCTGGATGATCGCCGCGCTGGCCGGGGGTGTCTGGCCGACAGCATCGCGGTAGCCAAGGCGAGTCTCGACGATTTGCGGCTCACCCCGCTGGAAGGACTGGCCCGCCAGCCCTTCCCCGCTGCGCAGCGAACTGGTGAGCAGCATATCGCGGGTGGCCTCGTCAATGGGCAGACCCGTGGTGGCGTTAGCTCGCAGCCGACCACTCTTCGGGTCATAAATCCAGAGCGTACCGCCCTGCACCAAGGGCAGCGCCTCGACAACACGACTGATCAGAGTTGAAAAAAGCTGCTCGGGGTCGAGGACGGCGACGAGACTCGACGACGCTTTAAACAGACTCAAGACCTGAGCGGCGGCGCTGCTGCGCATCCGTGGCACCCGCCTGGGCAGCTTCGGATTCTGGGCCATCAGCGGGCCTCCCCGCCACGCCCCCAGGCCACCGCGCGGCGGATACCCTCGGCCAGATCTACCTGTGGCGCAAAGCCGAGCAGGTCGCGGGCCAGGGAAATATCGGCCACATAGTGGCTCACCTCGCCGACGCGCTTGGCTGGCTCGATAATTATCTCAGGCACCCGGTCGAGGGCCGCGCCGATCAACTCGGCCAGATGCACCAAGCTATTCCCTTCGCCGCACGCCAGATTGATCGTCTGGTCGTGTACCTCGCCCGCCAGCAGCCGACTCATCCCGCGCATGATTCCATCCACGCAGTCATCCACATAGGTAAAATCGAGTATCTTCTCGCGCCCATAGACCGTCACAGGTTCGCCGCGACCAATCCGGCGAATAAAGAGCGGGATGACCCGTTCCATGCGCTCGATGTCGTTGTCATAGCGACCATAGACGTTCGAGAAGCGAAAGACCAGATAACGCAGCCCGTAGCAGCGTGCATACGCATAGATCAGCGCTTCGCCCGCGATCTTCGATGCCGAGTAGGGACTCTCGGTATAGCTAAAGTCGGCGCTGGTTTCTTCGGTGGTGATATAGCGGTGAATATCGCCATAGACCTCGCGTGAAGAGGAGAAGATCAGCGGCAGGCCATTGATTCGGCAATACTCAAGCACATTAAAACTGAGGTTAATATTCTCAAGGGCGCGGTGCGGCTGCTCAACCAGTTCGTGAACCTTCGCGTTTGCCGCAAGATGGACGACCAGATCGCAGGCCGGGTAGGGCGCACCACCGATGCCGCCACTGAACTCGCGCTGCGGTGCGGCCAGATCTTGAAGCAACGTGGGGAAGGCATCGGTCCACGCATTCACCCGCCGATCAACGCCAAACACACGATGGCCCTCCGCAAGCAGCCGGAGGGCCAGGTTCGTACCGATTTGACCGCTCGATCCCGTGATCAGCACGCGCATTGGTTACACCTCTCGCAGGGGCGTTATGACAGGGTGTGAGAGTGCCTTCTTGTGATCTGGATCCTCCCCGGTGAGCATCTCGTGCAGGCCAGAGAGTAGCAGAGTCAGCAGACACTTCAGATCCTCGATCTGGACAATATCAAAGTGCCGGAGAATGCGATCCATGTCCTCGTGGCGCGCCTGCTCAACCCGCGTCACTCGCTCCTCGCCCGCAGGGGTAAGTGTTACCTGTACCACCCGCCGATCTTCTACATCACGTACGCGGCCAACCAGATTATCCTCGATCAGCCGGTCAACGATACCGGTCAGCGTTCCTGCCGACTGCTGGGTAATATCGGCGAGTTCACTCATCCGACATGTCTGCGCATCCCGGATGGCGAACAGAGTCACCATCTGCGGCATGGTCAGCCCAATATCGGGGTGGTTCAGCGTCTTCAACAACTGCTTCTGGCTTTGCCAGGTGATCTGGCGCACCACTTCGCTGATGGATGCCACGCAGGACGCACGCTGGTGTAACTGGGACATCGCACCCTCCTCCGTGTGATAGAGCGAACCGCGACGGGCCACGCACAGATTTTGCAAAGTGAGACGTGAATTGTTTTTGATACAGAATATTTCGTATTGCTCCATAATAGCCGATGACCGGGTGGCTGTCAATCGTTTGAATCGCATTTCTTGACAAGGGTATAGGGCGGTGCTATCCTGTACTCCACCGTGAATGCTCAATATGTCGCGATCGCAGATGATCGTGAGCGATAGGCGCAGACTGGCGTTGTACGCCGGTCGTTTTGTTTATCAGGGCACGTTTATCCAAGTGATCCCGCAGGCGATACCGGGCATGACGCCTCTCTCCTGCCGCTGGCCCCTTGTTTGCGCCAGCTATACATCTGAGGAAGCGCTATGGACGACTCGACTGCCACCGCTATGCTAAGCGATTACGAGGAGCCGACGCGACACGGTGCATTCCACGCGGCATCTAGCCCGTCGCGACGTCAGCCTGAACCCGATCCCTCAATCTTCCTCAGCCCCTTCCTTCAACACCCCATCATCGAGACGTTTGCCGAGCATCTGCGCCGCAAAGAGAACCCCGAGGCGTCGGCTGATAGCGTGCGCCGCGCCTATGTGGCGTCGCTTACGGCACCCACGGTCGAGGCGATTATCGGCCAGATGCACCAGTATCTTCCCAACGCCGACGCTGATCTGGTGCGCCGTGCCTACGCCCTGGCCAAGATCGCCCACGCCGGCCAGTACCGGCAGAGCGGCGAGCCCTACATTGATCATCCCGTCGCTGTGGCCTCGATCCTGCTGGAGTTGCGTCTTGACGCCGAGTCAATCGCCGCGTCGCTGCTCCACGATGTGGTTGAGGATACCGGCGTACAACTCGATCTGCTGCGCACCTATTTCAATCCCTGTATCGCCCATCTGGTTGATGGCGTTACTAAGCTCTCTGGACTTGAGAATAAGTCGAAGGAAGAACTTCAGGCTGGCTCTTACCGCAAGCTGATCATCGCCACCGCCGATGACCCACGGGTGATCCTGATTAAACTGGCCGACCGCCTGCATAATATGCGTACCCTCGGAGCGACGCCGCCCAACAAGCAGAAGCGTGTCGCCCGCGAGACGCTGGACATCTACGCGCCCCTGTCCAATCGCCTGGGTATGTGGCAGGTGAAGTCTGAGCTAGAGGATCTGGCCTTTAAGGCGCTCAACCCCGAGCGCTACCACGAGATCGCCCAGGGTTTGACGATGCGTAAAGAGGCCCGCGAGCGGATCATCCAGCGCGTGATCCGCAAGCTGAAAGAGTGCCTTGATAAAGAGAATATCGTCGCCCAGATCTCCGGTCGGCCTAAGCATATCTACTCGATCTGGCGCAAAATGGACCGCAAAGGTGTCTCACTCGACCAGATCTACGACCAATTGGCGGTGCGCGTCATTCTCCAGGAGAAGGATCCGGATCGCGCCGCCGGTCTGTGCTACCGTGTCCTTGGTGTGGTGCATATGCTCTGGACGCCTGTTCTCTCCGAGTTCGACGATTATATCGCGGTACCCAAGGAGAGTTCCTACCAGTCAATCCACACCACGGTCCTTATCCCCGGTGGTACGCCCTGCGAGGTACAGATCCGCACCGAGGAGATGCACCAGGTAGCTGAGCATGGCATCGCCGCCCACTGGCGCTATAAAGAGGGCTTCGCCCGCAGCAGCGATCAGAATTACGAGGCCAAGATCAAGTGGCTGCGCGAGCTGATTTCCTGGCGGATTGAGCTTACCGACGCCCGCGAGTTTGTTGAGAGTTTCAAGACCGAGCTTGAAGAGCAGGTCTATGTCTTTACGCCCAAGGGCAAAATCATTGACCTGCCCGATGGCTCGACGCCGGTGGACTTCGCCTACCACATCCACTCTGAAGTGGGCCATAAGTGTATCGGTGCTAGGGTCAACGGGCGGATTGTGCCCCTCGACTACCACCTGAAGAATGGCGAGATTGTTGATATTATGACCCTCAAGACCAGTCGCGGCCCCAGCCGCGACTGGCTGGGTCTGGTAAAGACGCCGAGCGCCCGTGACCATATCAGGCGTTTCTTCCGCCGCGCCGAGCGCGAGGAGAATGTCGCTGGCGGGCGTGACTTGATCGAGAAAGAGCTAAAACGCCTCGGCCTCTCCGCAGTGAGCTTTGAGCATCTGGTAGAGCTAACGGGCTCGCGCTCGGTGGAAGATATGTTCGCTCAGATTGGCGCGGGCGAGATCTCAGCGCGCACCGTAGCTCAGAAAGCCCTCGCCCAACAGGTTGCGCCCCAGCACGAAGACACCTCGCTCGAACTGCCCATGGCCAGCCCCGTTCCCTCACGCATTGAGCCCATTGGCATCCAGGTCATCGGTGTCGGTGCTGTGCATAACCGTCTGGCCAAGTGCTGCAACCCGGTGGTTGGTGAACAAATCGTTGGCTACGTCACCCGTGGGCGCGGCGTCACCATTCATCGCGCCGACTGTCGCACCATCGTGAACGAGCGCGACCGGGCGCGCCTGATTGATGTGAACTGGGGAGGCCAGCAGCCCAAAGGCTACTCGGTGCCCGTGCGCGTCGAGTCCTGGGATCGCGTTGGACTCTGGCGCGATGTCTCGCTGATCATCGCCGACGCCGGGGTGAATATCGAGAAGGTCGAGCAGGGCAGCACCCGCCGCATCGGTCGCACCGTCCTCCATGTCACCTGCACAATCCAGTCAATCAACCAACTCTCGATATTACTCGATAAGCTCAACCGCATCCCCGACGTGATCGAGGCCCGCCGCGAGGGCCAGGGTGCTGTGAGGTCGGGGGATTAAGGCCAATACTTTTCGAATAAGCCGATCTCGTACCGACTTTGCCCCCTCACCCCCAGCCCCTCTCCCTAGGGAGAGGGGAGTAGATCGCGTTCTGGTGCGGAATACTCCATGAGTCATCCCGAATTTAAACAAGGCGGAAGGAGCCCTGGGGGCGGTGCCGCGAGCCAGAGTCGACTGAGGG
>CAIXLU010000124.1 GCA_903920315.1 uncultured Oscillochloris sp. | reverse complement strand
CGTTCGCGGGATCGTCCAGAACTTTAAGATCGAGGGGACAAGCATGGAACCCTCGCTGCACACGGGCCAGTATATCCTGGTCAATAAACTGGTCTACTTTCATTTCGATCTCAATGCACCCATCCGTCTGTTTCCCGGCCAAGAAAGCCAGCCTCAGAAAGTTATCTACCCCTTCCATCAGCCCCGTCGCGGCGACATCCTGGTCTTTGAGTATCCGCGTGATGTGAGCAAAGACTATATCAAGCGGGTGATAGGATTGCCCGGCGATACCCTTGAGATTCGCGATGGTAAGGTCTTTGTCAATGATGTGCCGTTGAGTGAACCCTACCTGAATGGTGCGGCAACCGCGTGTCCTGGCAGCCGAGTCTGTGGTAATGGCCCGTTTGTCATTCCCGAGGGCAAGATCTTTGTGATGGGCGATAATCGCGGTAATAGCAGCGACTCTCGCGAGTGGGACGCGCTGCCCCTTGACCGGGTCGTCGGCCAGGCGTGGCTGATCTATTACCCTGTCTCTAGCTGGGGTCTCGTGCTGCACCACGACTACTGAGAAGTTATGCGTATTGCCGTTAACGCCCACCTGATCGCTCACACTCGCTCATTCCGCCGCGCTGGTATCTCCCACTACGTTGAGCAAACCCTGGCCCAGTTAGGGCAGATTGACCAGGAGAACCTTTACGATATTTATACGACCCGTGGACTTGACGCGGCTGCCCTTGGCCTGCCGCCGAATTTTCGGGTGCGACCGAGCATGCTGCCCACGATCAATCCGCGTGTCCGCATTCCCTGGGAGCAACTGATTGCCCCAGCCCTGCTGCGCGCCTCCGGGGCCGACATCTTCCACGGCGTCCATAGCGTCGTGCCGCTGAGTTGTCCGGTACCCAGCGTCGTTACTATCCACGACTTGGCTTTCATCCGTTTCCCTCAAACCTTTCGGGCCTACAACCGGGCCTATCTCGATTTCGCCACCCGCATGAGCGCTCGCCGCGCCGCCCGCATTCTGGTGGTCTCCGAACACACGAAGCGCGAGGTTGTCGGCATGCTCGGCGTTCCCGCCGAGCGCGTGATCGTGACACCCAATGCCGCCCGCGATCACTTCCGCCCGCCCGTATCCGCCGCGCTCAACGCCTTCCGCGCCCGCCACCACCTGCCGGAACGCTTTGTCCTTTATGTGGGCACCCTGGAGCCGCGTAAGAACCTGACCACCCTGCTTGACGCCTATGCCGAGGTGTCTCGCCGTTTCCCTGACGTGCCCTTACTGGTGGGTGGTGGCAAGGGCTGGCTCTACGACGCGATTTTCGAGCGGCTTGATACACTCGGCCTACGCGACAAGGTCACGTTCGTGGGCTACCTTGATGAGGATGAACTGCCGTTCTGGTACGCCGCAGCCACCGTCTTTGTCTTTCCCTCGATCTACGAGGGATTCGGCATGCCCCCGCTGGAGGCTATGGCCTGCGGCACCCCCGTGGTCACCTCCAATACGTCGAGCCTGCCCGAGGTTGTGGGCGATGCGGGGCTGATGGTGGATCCACATAGCGCCGATGCTCTGGCCGACGCCCTGACTCGCGTTCTGAATGACCGTGAGTTGCATGCCGACCTCGCCGAGCGCGGACTGCGCCGTGCCACCACCTTCACCTGGCGTACCACCGCCGAGCGCACGCTGCGGGCGTATCAGGAGGCAGGGGCAGGAGGCGGGAGGCAGGGGCAGGAGGCAGGAGGCGGAGCAGTGCCACCTGCCTCCTGATACGCCACCTGCCACCTGCCACCTGCCACCTGCCACCTGCCACCTGCCAGGCGCAGATGTGCGGTTGACGTGCATGGGGCAGACTGCTATAATCGGCCCGCCCTTGCTGTCCCACACCATAAGTTCGGAGGCTTGTTCGCAATGGGTTTCATTGACTACATGACCGCGTCCAGCCCTGCTGCCGGCTTCGGCACACTTGCGTGGATCTTCTTCCTGCTCCAACTCATGGGTGTGGGTGCCGGTGCCTATCTCGTCTACGCACATACGGAGCGTAACCTGGCGCGACACACATTTATGCGTCAGCTCGGGATCGCCCTGCTGGTGCTTGGCGGCGTGAGTTTGCTCGCTGCCGTGCTGCGTCTAGCTGGCGTGCCGCTGATCAGCCAGCGCCTGTGGCTGTGGATCCTGCTGCTGGTAGAACTGGCCTCTGGTGGCTATATCTACTACTACGCACGCACTGTGCTTCCTGATCTGGAGAAGGCCCAGGCCGGGAAGCGCCCCTTACGCACGGTGCAGGTGCGTAGCGTGACGACCGAGTCGGCCCCCGCTACCCCGCGCCCGGTGGCCACCACCGGACGTCGCGAAGCCCGACGCGAGCGTAAGAAGAAGAAGTAGGGGCGTAGGTAGGGGCGTAGGGGCGTAGGGGCG
>CAIXLU010000123.1 GCA_903920315.1 uncultured Oscillochloris sp. | reverse complement strand
CCTCGGCTACGATCAGCAGACAATTCGGCTGCCGCTGCTGGGCGATCTGTCGCTACTCGGTGTGCTGAACAGTCTGCCCGTACTGACTGCTGCCCTGAGCAGCGCACCGATCTGGTGGCTGGTGAGTCGAGTGGGGCTACGGGCGTCCCTGCTCACCGCAACCGCTATGACCGCCTTCTCGCTGCTCTGCGTGGCCCTGTGGCCCGCGCCGTTGCCACTGATGCTTGGCGTGGCCCTCGGCGGCCCGGCTGCGGTCCTTTTCCAGATCAGCGCCGCGCCCCTGATGATGCAGGCCAGCGATGCGCAGAGCCGCGACCTACTCTTCAGCCTCAGTGCCGGGATCGGGATTGGCGTAGCGGGAGTGGGTAGTCTGGTCGGTGGGTTTCTCCCAGGGCTGGCATCCACGATCCTTGATCTGGCCCCGCAGCGGGCCGAAGCCTACCGGGTCACCTTCGCCATCGCCGCCGTGGTTGTGCTGGCCTCGGCCATACCGCTACTGCCGATGCGCGTATCGGCGGCGACGGCTCACGCAGCAGTTCCTCCGCGCACCCGTGAACTTTTTTGGTCACTCGCGTCTACCCCGTGGGCAACCCTGCGCTTCCTCATCTCGCCGCTATTGATCTCGTGCGGCGCGGCCCTGCTCATTCCCTACCTCGGGCTATACTTCCGCCTGCGCTACGGTGCAACCGACGCTATGCTCGGCCTGATCTTGGCTGTCATTGGTGTGGCTACCGGGCTGGCCACCCTAATCGCCCCCAGGCTCTCAGTGCGTTTCGGCAAGCCCGGCAGCGTGGTCCTCACGCATGTACTGGCCATCCCCTGCCTGATACTGCTCGGTCTGGCCCCCGTACTCTGGCTGGCCGCAGCCATCGCTATGGTGCGCGGTGCCCTGATGAATATGGCCTTGCCACTCTACCAGGCCCACGCAATGGAGCAAACCCCCGAGTTTGCCCGCCCGCTGGTGATCGGACTGATCGGCGCGGCCTACTCTGTCGGCTACATCATCGGCCCAACCATCAGCGCCGAGATGCAGCGCTCCTCCGGATTCTCCCCGATCTTCGCCGCGACGGCGGCCTGCTACTGTCTGGCAGCCCTCGCCAACTACCTGATCTTTGTCCGGCCAGGGCGCGCAGTAAGTCTCGCGCCCTAACCGGCATGCGGTACAATGGCGATCTCACTATCGCGTCCCACCGTCATATTACGGGAGGTACCACGCATGCTATCGCCAAGACAAGCGCTCGCACACTCCAGGCATATCGCGCTGACGGGCATCATCCTGCTGACCACGCTGCTCGTGGGATGCAGCCTGCCCTTTGGCCAGGCACCTACGCCCCAGCCTGTGATCCTGATCGTCACCGCCACGCCCGACCAGCGGAGTCAGGCTCCCACTGCTAGGCCGTTCCCGACACCCGCATCGGCCTCGACAACCCCGGCGCTGGATGCCGCAGCCACTCCTGCGGCCACAGAATCCCCCGCAGCCGGCGGGCTGCTGGCGCGAGTGAAGGCTCGTGGAAAACTGATCTGCGGCACCAACGCCGACCTGCCGGGCTTTGGGTTTTATGATAATGTGCGCAGTCAGTGGAGCGGCTTCGATGTAGATTTCTGCCGGACGGTGGCAGCAGCTATCTTCGGCAACGCCGAGGCGATTGAGTTTGTGGCCCTAAATACCTCGGGCCAGAATGAACGTTTCGAGGCAGTACGCAGCGGTAAGGTGGACGTCCTCTTCCGCAACACCACCTGGACTCTGGGCCGCGATGTGTCGCAACTGGCCTTTGGGCCGACGACATTCCACGATGGACAGAGTTTCATGGCGCGTGTCGCGGACAAGATCACCAGCCTGAAAGACCTAGCGGGCAAAAAGATCTGCGTGGCTCGTGGCACCACGAGCGAGCAGAATCTGAATGATGACTTCGCCGCCCGAAAAATTCCTTTCGAGTCGGTGCTCTACGACGATGAGAACCAGCTCTACCCGGCCTACGACTCTGGCTCGTGCGACGCAGTTACCAGCGATAGCTCACAGCTCAGCTCGAAACGGCAGACCCTCGCTACTCCGCAGAACAACGCGATTCTTGGCGACCGCATCTCCCGTGAACCGCTGGGGCCGGCCTTCATCGAGAACGATGAACAGTGGCGTGATGTGATCACGTGGACAGTCTTCGCAACGATGTACGCCGAGGAACTGGGGGTCAATCAGGCCAATGTGGATCAGATCAAGGCCAGCAGCACCGACCCACGGGTACGGCGGCTGCTCGGACTTGAGGGCGATTTTGGCGAGAAACTGGGACTGAGCAAAGATTTTGGCTACCAGATCATCAGTACGATAGGGAACTACGCCGACATCTACAACCGCAACCTGGGGCCAAGTACGCCCTTCGTCCTAGAGCGCGGCCCGAACAAGGCGTGGAACCTGGGAGGCGGCGGGGTTCTGGCCTCGCCACCGTTCCGCTAGAGATCGCTAAGACTACCGACTGAGGAAGATCCTATGCCTGGACCAGTGTTCGATCTCTCTATCTATGCAGACGAGGACACGTTGCTCGCCGGTCTGCGTCGCCACGATCCAGATGCCTGTACATGTCTGGTCAAGCGCTTTGCGCCGCTGGTCTACACCCGTGCCCTGCGTTTAGTGGGCGACCCCGACGACGCCGAAAGCGTCCTTCAAACCACTTTCATGAAGGTCTGTGATGCCCTGCCCGGCTTTGATGAGCTGAGCAGCCTGGGTACGTGGATCTACCGCATTGCCACCAACGAAGGGCTGATGCTCCTGCGCCAGCGCAAGCCACGAATCTCCCTTGACGATATCGTCGAACTGGTTCAGCCAGACAATCTGGCACAGCCACACCAGTCAAGAGCGATTGACCCTGGACACGCCGCTATAAATGGTGAACTGCGCATCTAGCTAAAGCAGGCCATCTCCACACTGCCCGAGTCCCTGCGAGTCGTCGTGCTGCTGCGCGACCTCGCAGAGTTGAGTACCGAGGAGACGGCAGCCCAGCTCGGCCTTACCCCTGGCGCAATGAAGGTGCGCTTGCACCGGGCGCGTTTACGCCTGCGCGAGCTGCTATCCAGCTACCTGGAGGGTGCGGCGGATGGTGATTAGGTTATACTAGCGCAATGGGAACGCAGCGCAGATGCCGTTCGCCGAAAGCAATCAGCAGACCCATGGTGAATATGGTAAGTTTAGACAAGGTTCGTAGATATTTTACAGTTCAGACCAGAATATGGCGTCTTGATGAGTTCGATCTGAGACCTGAAACCTCACACCTGAAACCTTGTTTAATGGAGAATTAAGCACCAGTGGACAAGTCCTATTACACCACACGCCTGGAGACTCTGACTGCGCGGATCAAAGCACTCGGGCCACGCATCGAGCGTGCCCGACAGTCAGTGCGCTGCCTAGAGACGGAATCTGTGCCAGTCGGTGCCTCCGCCGCTGCTCACGCCACACAGCTTTCATCCGCACGAACCATGGTCGCAACACTTGAGGATCGGAACCGTAAACTTCACATTGCCGAAACCGCCCTTCGCGCCGAGATGACCTCAGCCTGAGCATTCCTGTTCTTAAGAGGCGCGTCAGCGCCCGTGCGGTACACAAAACGGCCACGCGGATGCGTGGCCGTTTTGTGTGGGTGAATTATGGTGGAGCTTAGGGGGTTCGAACCCCTGACCTCGACACTGCCAGTGTCGCGCTCTCCCAACTGAGCTAAAGCCCCGTACGTATGGTGGAGGTGAGGGGGCTCGAACCCCTGGCCTCGACAGTGCGATTGTCGCGCTCTCCCAGCTGAGCTACACCCCCGCACGCACCTGCGGAGTATAGCATGGAGACTCATGGCTGTCAAATTTCTTGTTCGACAAGGGTGCAGGTGCAAGGTTTCAGGTGTCAGGTCGAGCGCATCTATCCCGGCATTATGTCACGTTGAGCGAAGCGAAGTGTGACATGTGTGACAGAACTACGACGACCTGACACCTGACACCTGACACCTGACACCTGGCACCTGGCACCTACTGCACAGTGTGCCTAAAAGAGCGAACGCAGCACGCCAACCACCCGGCCCTGGATACGCACGTTATCCGAGGTGGTGTAGATCGGCTGCATCGTGCTGTTCGCCGGCTGTAGGCGAATACGGGAATCTTCCTGGTAGAACTTCTTCAGTGTGACGGCGTTCTCCTCTACAAGCATCACCGCGACCATATCGCCATTGTTAGCCGTCTCCTGACGGCGCAGCAGGACGATGTCCCCGTCATCAATCAGCGCATCAATCATTGACTGGCCGCGTACCTTCAGGGCATAGACATCCTTTAGTTTATCGGCAGAGGCAATATCCTGCGGCACCTCCACTTTCTCCGCTCTCCCAATGTCCACCTGCTCCGGATCAGGCAGAGGCTGTCCAGCGGTGATTGTGCCGAGCAATGGCACGCGATGGGTGGGGCCAATGAGTGTGGGCGATAGGGTTGTCGGGAGCGTGATTCCACGTGAGACCTTGCCCTGGCGGTTGATCTTCCCCTTCTCCTGGAGTGCCTTGAGGTTGTAGGCGACGACCGATGTGGATGAGATTTTCAGATCGGTCTGGATGTCGCGGATTGCGGGCCAGTACCCATGCTTCCCGAAAAATTCCTCAATGTAGCGGAGGATTTTCTCCTGACGCACGGAAAGACCATCAGCAGTTCGCATAGCTTCTACTCCTTTCATAAGCCGCAGCCACAGCGGCCAGCGGCGACACATGCACTAGACGGTCATGAGCGTGAGCCAAACGTCTAGACTTCGGAACAGCTCGCCGATGCATACAGCTACTCGGCAAGCCAGAACGTATGTGGGAAACATTATAGCGGGCAAACACTTGTGCTGTCAAGTACCTCTTTTTTTCCCGTGCTACAATAGTCGCATGAAGTACGTTATTGGCGTCGATCTTGGGGGAACGCAGATGCGTGCGGCACTCGTCACCGCCGATGGGGAGATCTTGGCCCACGAGCGATCCCGCACATGCATTGAGGAAGGGCCAACCGCAGTCATTGCGCGCATGGTCGGCATGATTGACCGCGTGCGTGTCGCCCTCCCCTCCAGCGGCGACGTGCTCGGGATCGGGATCGGTGCGCCCGGCCCGCTTAATCCCGAGACGGGAGTTGTCTACGCTCCGCCATACATGCCGGGCTGGCACACGATTCAGCTCCGCGATGCGGTGGCAGGGCCGACCGGGCTGCCTGTGGTGATTAACAACGATGCCAATGTTGCTGCCCTGGCCGAGTGGCGCTTCGGGGCAGGGATCGGCACTCGGCATATGGTCTATGTCACCGTGAGTACAGGCATCGGCGGCGGGGTGATCATTGATGGCCGGTTGCTCCTTGGTCGCCTGGGTGCCGCCGCCGAGCTTGGGTCAATCATCCTCGATGCCGAGCGTGGATTGACCTGGGAGGAACTTGCCTCGGGTACGGCTCTCGGTCAGGCCGCCGCAACATCTATGCCCGCTCACCCCACGAGCTTGCTGCATAGTTTGGCCACCCCTGAGAACGTAACCGCCGCCCACGTGGCCCGCGCCGCCGCAGATGGCGATACGCTGGCCCGGTCACTGATGGATCGCGAGGCTCAGTTCCTGGGCATGGGATTCGCCTCGATCCTGCACATCTTCAGCCCCGAACTGCTCCTGGTTGGTGGCAGTGTCGCTTTAGAGAACCCGGATCTGGTGGCGCAGGCCCGCGAGATCGCGTACCGCCGGGTGATCGTCAATCTCTATCGCGATGTACCAATCATGCCGCCCCACCTCGGTGAGCGGGTCGGGGTTCTGGGAGCCGCCGCGCTGATGCTGGATACGAGCAGGAATTTTTGATGTACCTGGTGTTCGTCCTGCGCCACCAGTTCCAGCGCGGCTACGGTTCTGGGGATCCATCTCCATAGTTAACCTCATATGCAACGTACTGAACCGGTTCGTCCCAACCTGCACAGCGTGGCCCAGCAACGCACATTGCGCCTTGCCTGGCTCACGATCTTCGGCTTCTTCGGTCTTTTTTTGCTCCTGGCCGGATGGGCGTTCTACGCTGGTCGTCAGTTCTACCTTTCGGCTACCAACCTGCGCGAAGCGACCCTGGTGGTGCGCGGGCCAACTGAGTGGGTCAGTTGGCAGCCCGCCAACCGCAGTATCTTCCAGGGTATTCACGACAAACAGGTGATCGGCGAGGGCGATAGCGTCCGTGTTGTGACGAAGGCTGGCTACGGCCAGATCGCCAGCATCCGGCTCTTTGACGAGAGCCAGATTGATCTCTGGGCTGGCGCGGATCTGCGCCTCGATATTCTTCAGACCACCCGCTGGAGCGACCGTCTCCAGGAGGTGACGATCCGGCAGAGTGGTGGGTATGCGCGCTATGATCTGCGAATCGGACAGCCCTACCGACAGGTGCGATTCCGCGTGGTGGTTGGCGATGCGACGATTGATCTCATGCCGGGTGGGAGCTACAGCGTCGCACTCCAACCTCCCACCCGCATTGCTCACGTCACGCCGGGCGCGAGCATCCAGCCCTTTACGGTTGATGTCGCCGTGCGCAGCGGTCGCGCCACCGTGAACGGTGTCCGTAGCTCAGGCGTTGTGCTCGGCACCCGCCAGCGAGTCGAGATTGATCAGGCCGGCGTGCCGGGTCTGGCTGTGCCTGCGCGCTGGGAGCTGATCCGCGATGGTGGATTCTCACAGTTCAGCGAGGCGGAGTATAACAACACAACCCTGAGCAACGAATCGACTCTGCTCCGCTCCACGTCCTGGCAGGTCTACTCCGGCCCACCACTGCCCGCGCAGCAACAAGGGTTCTTCCGACTCTCGTCCATCTGCAAGCCACCCACGGTTGATAACACATGCGCCTCCCTTGACCGACGCACCGCAGCCTGGCTCTACCGGGCGGGCGGACAGACGAGCGGCTTCACCACTGGCATTCGGCAGCAACTGGGGCAAGATGGCGGCGGCGTGGATATTTCGGAGTACCGCAGCCTGACATTCTCGCTCTGGGCGCGGGTGATCGCTCAATCCATTGAGGATGTGGGCGACCGTGGAACCGAGTGCCCAGTGATGATCCGTATCCTCGCCCGCCAGGAGAGTCCCGATGACGCCGATCAGGAGCGGGTGGTGTGTATCTACACCGATGCCAATACCCAGCCGCCGCGTGTACGTGCCGACGATGTCCTCTACTATCAGGTGCCGAAAGCGACGTGGATCGCGTTTAGGTTTAATCTACGCGACCTGGATTGGCTGCCCGACTACCGCTATCTCCAGGCTATTCAGATCTACGCCAACGGGCACGACTATAACGCGATGGTCGCCGATGTCTCGCTTGTTGGTGAGCAATGAGGACAACAGCGAGGTTTTGCCGCAGAAGAACAGAGAAAGTCACATATGATCTACCACGGCGTTGACATCATCGAGATTGATCGAATCAGAAAAGCAGTCGGGCGCTGGGGCAAGCGATTTCTACAGCGTGTCTACACCATTGGTGAGCTACGCGACTGTAACGCCTTTGGTTCCGCACCGAGCTACCAGTCGCTTGCGGCGCGCTGGGCAGCCAAAGAGGCCGTATCCAAGGCGCTCGGTGTTGGTCTGAGTGGCATTGCTGCCGTCAGTGTACCCAACAGACGACCGAGGATGACCGACATTGAAGTGGTGCGCGATGCCGATGGTCGCCCCACGCTACGGTTGCACGGCCCCGCCGACATTACCGCCACCGCCCTCGGCATCGCCGAAATGGCCCTTAGTCTGTCCCACAGCGGAGGAATTGCGATAGCGAGCGTCGTGGCGAACTCGGCTGGTCACTAACGTGAAAAGAGGCAGGTGTCGGGGAGGGGCGCATCGCGACGCGCCCCACCCCGACACCCGCCTCTTTTCACGCCAGACAACCGTGATGAAAATGGCCACGGATGCCCGGCTATCGGCTATCGGCTATCGGCTATTCTCACGTTAGCAGGGTCGGGTTGAGCATGCCGAAGATCATCGCCACATGGGCAACCACCAGGAAGACTGCGACGAAGAAGACGTGTAGCTTCATATGGTCGTTCATATCTCGCCCTTTGCCCAGCAGCCCCAGTTCCAGCATAGCCATCCCGCCTAGCGGCACCACGCCCAACAGATAAAATCCGACCGCGATCACATCTGCTGGCCCGCGCCAGCCGCCACTGGTCGTTAGCGGGATGACGGCGGTGACCATAAGGTAGCAGAAGACACCGATAAAGTAGAGACCGACGATAATGCTTGCGTAATGGTTCGTCGTGCGCCAGATACTGCTCATGTTGCGCGAGAAGAGTACCTGAAGCTCGGTGATCGCGATGTATTCGGCCAGGATGACCGGGATGGCCATGAAGATGATCAGGTTCCACGGCTGATTGGTCGCGAGCAACTGCATGTAGTGGGTCATGGTAGCGGACATATCCATGCTGGGCATCGTGATCTCCTGTTATCTGCGTGGTACGACTGACTGATCGCCAGTGTAGCGGGCGAAGATCAAGGAATCATGTGCAGAATCATCAAGATCTGGTCAAGCTCAGAGGGGCAGGGTGAAGGTGAAGAGCGCACCCTGGCCCGTCCCGGCGCTCTCGGCCCAGATCTGGCCGCCGTGGGCCTCGACCAGGGCTTTACTAATAGTCAGCCCAATACCGCTGCCGCCGGTGCTCCGCGCACGGGCCTTATCAACCCGGTAGAAGCGCTCAAAGAGGTGCGGGAGATGTTCGGCAGCAATACCGACACCACTATCGCGCACCTGAAAGATCAGCACGCCATCGGCATGTCGCACTGTCACCTCAATGGCACCGCCGGGCGCGGTGTGCTGAAGGGCGTTCCCAAGCAGGTTGATCAGCACCTGGACGATGCGGTCGGGGTCAGCGCACACGACAGGCATGTGCGCGGGTACGTGAGGGGTGAGGGCCACGCCCTTATCGGCGAACTGGGGCGCAAGACGAGCAATGGCGCGGGTCACGAGCGTGTCCGGCGCAACAGGGACGGGATGCAGGGAAAGCTGCTTGGCCTCGGCCCGCGAGAGTTCCTGTAGGTCGTTGACCAATCGGCGCAGACGGCCAACCTCATCGAGTATCAGCGCCCAGATTTCCTCGTGTGGCGTGACAACACCATCAAGGACACCCTCGGCGTAGCCCTCGATAGTGGCCAGGGGCGTGCGCAGTTCGTGGGCCACATCGCCAATCAGGGTGACGCGGCGGCGCTCGGCATCTTCCAGCGCATCAGCCATCGTGTTGAACTGTGCGGCCAGCGCGGCCAGTTCATCGCTTCCAGTTGCTGGCACGCGCTCCGTATAGTGGCCTGCGGCAATGCGACGACTGGCGGTGAGCAAGCGCTGGATCGGCGTGACGATCCGGTTTGAGACCAGCAGACTCACAGCCAGCGCGATCAGACAGGCTGCGCCACCGCTGATCAGTAGCGCCTCAATCATCGTGGTCTGGAAGATTCTATTGGTGGCCTGCGCCATTGACGCCATGGTGGGATCGTTCGCCATCGCCGCATCCGAGCCGAGCAAGATGACCATGAGTCGGTCGTGGATCGTGGGCGCGGTCAGCAACGTTACCAACAGCAGAGTCACGGTTCCGGCAAAGATCACCAGCAACTGGGCCAGAAACAGCCGCACGCGCAGGCTCCGGGGGCGGATCTGCACTCTCATTGCGGTTTCTCGAAGCGATAGCCAACCCCGCGCACGGTGACGATAACCTGCACGTCGCCGAGTTTCTTGCGCAGGTTGGCGATATGCACATCCACCACGTGATCATCGCCGAAGTAGTCTGTGCCCCAGATCCGCTCCAGAAGTTGGGCGCGGGTGAAGGCCCGGCCAGGGTGCGCCGCCAGCGTGATCAACAGGTCGTACTCCATGTTCGTCAGCGCCACTCGTGTACCGTCCAGCATCACCTCATGACGCCCGTGATCAATCACCAGCGGCCCAAATTGCTGCGCGGGCGAGTGGAGCGGTGCGCCTACTGGCGTGCTACGCGGGCGGCGCAGCATCGCCCGAATGCGGGCAACCAGTTCACGCGGCGAGAACGGCTTGGTCAGGTAATCATCCGCACCCACCTCCAGGCCAATCACCCGGTCAATCTCCTCGGCCTTAGCCGTGAGCATGAGGACGTAAGCATCGGAGAAGGTACGTAGCTGTCGGCAAACCTGAAGGCCATCGAGTCCGGGCAGCATCAGGTCGAGTACGATGACATCCGGCTGAGCCTCGCGAGCTAGGGTCAGGGCATCAGCCCCATTACCAGCAAGCAGCACCCGAAAACCCTCTTGTGCCAAGTAGCTTTGCACCAGGCTGCGCAGGCGCTCTTCGTCGTCAACCACCAAAATTGTTGTCGGAGTGTCCATTGTGTACGTCTCGTGAGGAAGGGGCTGGAAGCTGGGTCTGATACAGCGCAGTGGTACAATGGATTCGGAACCAATGGCGGTGCCATCACGTCTGATCATCGTTTATCGCACAGGCTGAGGAAAAACGGATGTATCAATACCAGGTCGTCATTGCTGATCTGCTCTCTCACCCACGTGTTGTGGAGACGCGCAACCACATGCATCATAGCATCCCCAAGCATGATCATATGATGCGGGTTGTGCGCTATTCGTATCGGATTGCTCGCCTGTTTCGAGCCGACCGGCGCACGTGTGCGCGGGCGGCCATCCTCCACGATCTTGACTCGCGGCTGGGGACGCTAGCAAACCACGGCGCGATTGCCGCCGAGGTTGCGGCATCTCTGGGCGAACCCGCCGAGGTGTCGTGGGCAATCATCAGTCACATGTACCCGCTCGGGCCACGGCCAACCACCCGTGAGGGCTGGGTGCTTGTGGTTGCCGACAAGATGGCGTCGCTCACCGATATGACCGCCTTTGTGGGCGGGCTGTTTACTGGGCACAGCCTGCGGGTACGACAGAGCCTCCGTCAGACTGACCCATTCTACACGCCGCGCCGCCGTCGCCGCCGGATCCGCCAATTCTGGCGTAGCATCGGTCGGAACAGACTGGGTGGTCGGATCTAGTACCAATACTTTTTGAATAAGGAATCTGTCGCCGCGCAGCCCTCACCCCCCAGCCCCCTCTCCCAGGGGGAGAGGGGGAGTATTCCGCACCAGAACGCGATCTACTCCCCTCTCCCTAGGGAGAGAGGCAGGGGGTGAGGGGGTACGCGCCCCGCCGATCACTCGGCGGGGCTTTTGGCGTTTCTGGATACACCCTTTTTGGGGGGTGGCTTCGGGTTGGCCCGAACGCGCTCGGGGAGCAATCCGGCGGGCAGAGGCGGCTCGCAGAGGCGTCCGTAGAGGTAGCTGAACACATCGCGAGCGATGGCCCCCATAGGAGCCGAGAGGATCGCCCCAATGAGCCCAAAGACCTGCGAGCAGACGACCAGCAGCACCATCAGGATAGCTGGGTGCAGTCCGACACTGTCGCCCACGATCCGGGGTACGAGAAAATTGTTCTCAAGCTGCTGAATAGCGATGTAGAGGATGAGTATGGCGATGCCGGTGGTGGGCGAGTCGATAAACCCAAGGATCACGGCGGGTACCGCCCCAATGATTGGCCCGATCACCGGGATGAGTTCGGTCATGGCGGCGATCACGGCGAGCAGCAGGATGTAGTTCACGCGCATGCCGAACAGTTCCAGGACGACCAGGCCGATCCCGGCTGCCGCACCCACCGCCAGCCCGAGGATGATCTGCCCGCGCACGTAGCTGCTTACATCGTGATCAATAATTGCCACCAGTGCCCAAAAATCGTCGCGCAGCCAGCTCGGCAGCATCTGGTTGATCGCCTCGGCCCCGGCGCGCTGATCCATCAGCACGTAGAAGAGCCAAAACGGGATGAGGAAGAAGCCCATCAGGAAGGTGACGGTGTTGACCACCGAGAGGATGCTGTCGAGCAGGAAGACCCCGATCCCCTGGAGGTAACTGACGAAGTTGGCGCGCAGGGTGTTTATGCCGTTATTGACGATGCTGGAGACGCTCTGCTCCACCGTGCTGCGCACGCCGGTCGGCAGTGTGGTGAGGGCCTGCTGATATGTGTCCATCGCCATAGACGACCATTGCTGAATCTGGGTGATATTGGGGATGGCACCGAGCAACTGGTTGACTTGGTTAATCAGTGGCGGCACGAGGTAGGCGAAGAATCCGAACAGCAAGGCGAAACTGCCCACGTAGACGAGCAGGATAGCGATCCAGCGCGGCTGCCGTACGTTGAGCCGATTCACGAGGGGCAGCAGCAAATAGGCGAGGGCGATCCCGATGATAAAGGGTGTGAGAACACTGCTGGCTGCCCAGAGCAGCCAGCCAATCCCATATATCGCGCCGAATACCAGTGTCCAGCGTGCCGCCCTACGCGGCGTTATGCGGGGTAAGAATGTCATAGCGTGGGGTTTTAGCGTTCCTCGCGGCCAGCAAGGGTACTCACCGTAAGCACGATTGCCGCAGCGTCACCAGTATTTACCCAGCTATGAGCCATGTCATCGTGGTAAAACAGGGTGTCGCCCGTATTGAGCGTATATTCTTCGTCACCAAGAGAGTAGTGCAAATGACCCTGGAGAACCAGGATCATCTGGCTGCCGCGCCCCGAGAAGCCCTGCTGTCCCCCGCCGGGGCGGGCCTCGATCATGCGCGCCTCCATTTCGCTGTTTGGCGGCAGCAGCGCGTAAACCTGCACGGGTGCATCATCGAGGCTTAGGCGCACGCGGTCGGCGGGAGTGAGTACCTGTCCGGCATGCTGGCTATCTTCGCCCTCGAAAAAATGGGTCATCTGTACGCTGAAAAACTGTGCCAGTTTGCGCAGATTCGCCACCGAGATATTCACTTTATCGCGCTCAAGGCGGCTGAGGAATGACGGCGTTAGCCCAGAGCCATCTGATACTTCTTGTAGAGTGAGACCGCGCTCCTGTCGGAGGCGACCGATTTTTTGTCCGAGTGACATATGTGTGCTGCCTTTGTTGGTGGAATAATGTGCCATGAATCGGGATGATCTCGGCCTTAATTACATGACAACGTGATCATCCATTTGTATTATACGCCACAAAAATAACCCCTGTCAAGGCCATGCACAGGGGTGAAAAACAATGCTACTAAGCATCACGACGGCATAAAACCGCTTGTCGTGTGTATGTCATGCACAGGAAAAATATGCGTGTCTTGGAAATATAATCAAATTTGGCGGTCACGACGATGCAGGAGCCATGCCGTGATCCCGAGGCAGATCAGAGTGTAGAGCAGCATCGCGCCCCAGCGCCCAAGCAGAGCCTCGGGGCTGTGGGTGAAGCTGGTCTCGGCTTCGAGAAAGCTGGGCGCACAGCCAGCCGGGATGCTGCCCGATCCATCGGTATTGGGTAGATTGCATAAACTGTTCAGATCCGCACTGATGCCGAGCGCGTCCATTGACCAGCGGCTGATGGTGAGCCATGAGAGTGGGGTTGCTAGTCCCTCGATCTTAAAGATCAGGCCGGCGAAGAGGATTTGCGGGATGAGCGCCAGGGGCACGATGCTGATTGCCCGGTCGCCACTGTCGGAGGCGGCACTAATCACGAGTCCGAGGGCCATGCCGGTAAGAGCAGTGAGCAGCAGGGTGATGAAGGTCTCGGCCAGGGGCGGCAGGATGACGCCGGTGTCGGCGGGGAATCCGACCTTGAGCGTGATGATTCCGAGCAGCACCAGGGTCTGGGCGATAATGAGGGTGCTGAGGACGGCCACCTTCGAGAGTAGGTACGGCCCAATCCGCAGGTTCACCAACCGCTCGCGCTGGAAAATCGGCAACTCCTTAGTGATCTCGCGAGCGGCGTTGATGATCCCGAACCAGACGCTGACCGTGGCCAGCATAAACAGCACCTTCTTGGCCTCGCCCCGCTGGATCAGATCGGTGGCCTGTACGCCAGTGAGGGCGTCGCTGCGGGCAACGAGCAGCAGCAGCAGTGCAACGATGGGGGACTGAAACAGGAGGATGAGCAGGTTGCGCCGATCTTGCAGGGTCAGGTCGAAGTAGCGCCGGGTGAGGATGCCAAACTGGCGCAGGGGCGAGACTTTGTTCTGGCGCTGCGGGGTTGCGGTGGGGTGCGGGGTTGGCTGGGACAGTGAGGTTTGGCCCAAGCGTCCCGCAACATAGCGTTGGTAGGAGGCTGAGGCACGGAATTTTATCTCCCAGAGTTCGCCAAGGCTGGGCGGAGCCTTCGCGCCGGGGTTGGCTGTCGCCCATGTGCCATATTCGCCCTGAAGATCGCGCTGAACAATCGGGCCTTGGGGATCGCCCTGGCCTTCCAGCTTAGTGTAAATATCTGCGAAATCGCCGCTGGTCACATTAAAGAAGACAAGTGCCTCAGCCGGTGGCCCAAAGTAAACCATGCGCCCTGCCGCCATGAAAATGACATGGTCGCACTGGGTAATATTGGCGGTAGCGTGAGTGACGAGGATCACCGTGCGACCAGTGTCGGCCAGGCGGCGCAGGGTGTACATCATCTTCTTCTCAAGGCCGGGGTCGAGTCCACTGGTGGGTTCATCGAGAAAGAAGAGGCTCGGATCAGCCAGCAGTTCAGCCCCAATGCTGACTCGTTTGCGCTGGCCACCAGAGAGATTTTCGACCATCTTGTCGCGATGCGGGGCCATCTCGACATCATCAAGCACGCGGGTGATGCGGCTATCAATCTCGCTCTCGGCGGTGTCGGCGGGCAGGCGCAGGTGTGCGGCGTAGCCGAGGGCGCGACCGACGGGCAGTGTGCGGTGAAGGATGTCGTCTTGGGGAACATAGCCGAGGACGGTGCGGTAAGCATCGAAGTTGTGGTAGAAATCGTCGCCGTTGACGAATACCTGGCCAGCGGTGGCGGGAACGTAGCCGCAGAGAGCTTTCATCAGGGTACTTTTGCCCGTACCGCTGCCGCCAACCAGGGCCACAAACTCGCGTGGGGCGATGCTGAGAGAGACATTGTTCAGGATAATCCGCTGCTTTCCCCCACGGGCGACGGTGCGAGTCAGGCCACGGGCGTCAATGCGCAGGGCACCCTGCTGGTCATACTGATCCAGACTCGCAACGTTGTAGATCAGCTTGAACGCGCCGATCTGGATCACATCCCCCGGTCGTAGGGTGTGGGAGCCGCTGAGTCGCCGTCCATTTACGAACGTACCATTGCTGCTACCGGCATCGCGCAAGATAGCCGCCCCACCGGCGGCGCGATCAATCTGAGCGTGAAAGCGTGAGACCTGCGGGTTCTCTAGCAGCACATCGCAACCAGCGCGGCCAATGGTAATCTGTGGGTCGTTCGGGTCGAGGGCGTAGCTCTGGACGACCTTGTTGGCCAGGAGCGCACGGACAGCATTCCCGTTGCGGTAGGTAAGCGTGACGAAACTGCCGGTGGCCGGGTCGCCGATCCGCAGCACGTCCCCGTCATACATATCGTGGCCAGACACGCGCTGACCCTCGTAGAGAATGCCGTTGGTGGAGCCAACATCAACAATGCGGTGTCCGGGGCCAGTTGGCTCGATGCGGGCGTGGTGCCCGCTGACAAAGCGCGAGGGAAGGACAATCGTGTTATCTGCGGCACGCCCGACGGTGACGGGTGTCGCGGGCAGGGGCATCGTGCGGGACTGGCCGTCCTCCTGAATCTGGAGCAGGGCACCGAGGCCAATGGTTGATCCGGGTGGGCTAGGGGCCAGCGGGACACTGACGGGCTGCGCCTTACCGCAGGCGATGCAGAAACGGGCATCGGAGCGGCTCAGTGGAGCCTGACAGTGGACGCATCGAGGGGAAGCGAGAGGCGACACGCTACGCGGCTCCTATGCTATAATTCGGCTGGCCCCAGTCTTATACCTCCCTTTGATAGCACAGGTTCACCCAGATTGCAACCAATACAGCTTCCCGGAAATCCGTAGGGAATTGTGAACTCGTCCACGTCACGGTGATTCGGGGGCCGGGTTCCGGCGGCCGGCCACCAGGACCCGGCCCCCGAATTCGCACGAGCGGGACGCATCCACAACCCCATTGAGAACTTCTGGGGATCTGTACGAGCAAAGTGCGGAGGCACTGTTGACCACACCGGGCTCTCAGACATGCACGGCATGCGGCGCATCGCTGGCGACCGGGATGCGGTTCTGCCCGCGCTGCGGTGCCCCCACCCCCGACGACGGTATTTCTGACGAGGTCATGCTGCCGGGAAGTCGGCACCTGCGGGTCTCGGCAGATAGCCTGAGCCTGCGTGAGCTATTGGCGGTGGTTGAGTCGGGCGTGTTCTACTGGCGTCAACGCCTTGATCAGTCGGAGGGTGTGGCCCGTGAACAGGCCGCCGCCGCGATCACGGAGCTGTCGCACATTCTCGACAGCCTCGCACAGCAACTGGTGGCGGGACGCGAGACGGTGCGGATCACCTCGCGCCTACCCTCGACCAGAGTGGCTCCCCTGGCCTGCCCCATCTGCGGGCGCGGCAATCGCAGCGGTGCCCGCTACTGCGTGGCCTGTGGCTCGTCCATGCGCCCCGACGTGAAGTCGAAGCCGCATCCGTCGCCTCATCTGAGTCTGTCGGTGGCGGCCCGCACCCATGTCGGCATGGTGCGCAAGGTGAATGAGGACACCTGCTACAGCGGTGAGTTCGCCACGTCTGACGGCAAAATTGGCACGCTTTTGCTTGTGGCCGACGGGATGGGTGGACACGAGTCTGGCGAGGTGGCTTCGCGAATGGCCGCCGATACCGTGAAGGTCGCGTTGCGAGATGCGCTGAGCGCTGGGGTGCCGGTGGCCGATGAAGCCTGGCACGACCTGCTACGCCGGGTGGCCCTGATGGCCAATGGACGGATCTACGAGCGCTCACGGGCAGCGTCCAGCACACGGGGTATGGGCACGACGCTGACAATGGCCCTGGTAGCGGGTCGGCGCGCCCACATCGCCCACGTCGGCGACAGCCGAGCCTACCTGATCAACCCCGGCGGCGTTGGCGATAGCGGGACGTGGGTTCAACTCACCACCGACCACAGCCTCGTTGCCCGCTTGGTTGATATTGGTCAACTGACCCCTGCGCAGGCCCGCGTTCACCCGCAGCGCAATATGATCTATCGCTCCCTCGGCACCGACCCGACAGTGGATGTGGACACGCTGAGTCAATCCCTGGCGCTGGGCGATGTGCTGCTGCTCTGCTCCGACGGACTCGATAATCACGTGGAGGATGCAGAACTGGCTCAGATCGTGATCAACGAGACCAGTGAGGTTCGCATCTGTGATCGGCTGATCGCCCTGGCGAACCAGCGTGGCGGCAAGGACAATATCAGCGTGATCATCGCACGGGCGCATGTTTGATTGCAGATTGCAGATTGTAGATTGTGGATTGTGGATTACGGGCGCTCTGGTAATGATCCGCAATCCGTAATCCGCAATCCGCAATCCGCAATCCGCAATCCGCAATCCGCAATCCGCAATCCGCAATGTAAGGGTATGGATATGCTACTCTGTGATGCGTGCGGCCAAGAGAACCGTTCCAGCGCACGCTTTTGCTGGAACTGCGCCGCATCACTGTCCGTGTCTCGTCCAAACGAGTCTGATCGCCAGTGGCTCGCCAGTACGCTGATCGGCAGGCAGGACGCCCCGGCTTCGATGGAAACCATTCCGCTACGCTCACAGGAACTGCCCACACTTAGTGCTGGCCCCCAGGAGAACGTCATGGAAGAACAGACACCCGAGGCTCCACGCCTCTTTGCCGGGCGCTACCAGTTGCCCGTTGATGCTGTACCCGGCCCGATAACGGTGGTTGATACGATGCCCTGGAAGCGCTGCTGGGCCTGTAGTTCAACCGCCAATGAGTCGGGCGAGTCCTACTGTACCGATTGTGGTGCCGCCCTTGAGCAGCGCAGCTACCTGGCCCACCTGTTCGTGGGCGAGAGCCTGGACGATCTCTCGTTGTCGGTAAATCTGTCCGATGATGCGGCCCGTGCGCTTTTGCCTGAGTTGATTGATCAGGTGACGGAGAACGGCCAGTCGCTCGTGGTGCTGAACGACGGTGGGCGTGGGCCGATCATCCCGCCTCTTGATGAGACTCTGGCTCTCGGTGTAGGCGCAGCCCTGGCCCGCCTGTTGGTCGCGCTCCACACCGAGGGCCACATTCTGGGCCGGATCATCCCGGCGAACCTGGAGGCTCTGGCCGCCGGGAAGACACGCCTACGCGGTGTGTCGGGCCTGCGCCGGATTGACGAGAGCGGGCGTGAAGCGGCGGTGCGTGGTGATCTGGCCGATCTGGCCGAATTACTGGAGCAACTCACGGCAACGCCGCGCACCACTCAACGCTTGGAAGAAGCTGAAGCGGCGGTGGCACTGGCCGCTGGTGCCGATAGCTTGCCCACCGTGCTGCGAGAGGTACGCACCGGGGCGATTAGTTCGGCTAGCGAACTCGCTGGTCGGCTCCAAGCAATTGTGGATGAGCGCACGCGCCCAATGGCTTTGCGCCAAAATGTGGGCGCTCATACCGATGTTGGTATGGTGCGTGACCACAATGAGGATAGTTACCTGACCCTGAGCCTGGGACTCGATAACGATAGCCAGCGTCAGGGCTGGGGCATTTATATCGTCTCGGATGGAATGGGTGGCCACGCCGCCGGCGAGGTGGCCAGCAGCCTGGCAATCCGTGGGGCCGCCGAGTTGCTGATCAGCGCCTACCTGGCCAGGGCCATCGCTCCCGACGCCGTCTATGATGAGGCTGAGGCTCGCAATCTGGTACGCCAGGCGATACTCCAGGGTAACGAGGCCATCATTGCCGAGGGACGGGCGCAGGGTAACGATATGGGAGCCACGATGACGATGGCTCTTGTATCGGGGGATCGCGCTATTATTGGAAATGTCGGCGACAGCCGCACGTACTTGTATCGTGATGGTAAGCTGCGGCGGATCAGCAAGGACCATTCGCTGGTGATGCGCCTGGTAGAGCTTGGCCAGATTGCCGACGATGACATCTACACGCATCCACAGCGCAACGCGGTACTCCGCTCACTGGGCGATAAATCCAATGTTGAGGTTGATATTTTCATTGAACGACTGCGCTCCGGCGACGTGCTGTTGCTCTGCTCAGACGGGTTATGGGAGATGACCCGCGATGCTGAGATGGAGCGTACACTGGCCCGCGATGCGATCCCGCAGGCAACCTGCGAGGCTCTGGTGTCGGCGGCGAATCAGGCCGGCGGCGAGGATAATATCTCGGTGGTGATGGTGCGCTTCGCGTGATCGAGACACCCCAATACGCGGAATTGCAGAGCGAACATTGCCCTGCACAACCGGAGACATTATATGGCTGATGCAGTAACACTTACCTGTACATGGGGTCGGTCGCCAATGACGGTGACGGGCGCGCCGCAGGTCGCGTACCTGCTGGTGGAGGCGACCCCGGTTGCCGCACCGTCGGTGCCGGTGCCGTTGAATTTCTGTCTGGTACTTGACCGCTCGGGTTCGATGCAAGGTGCCAAGCTGGAGAGCATGAAGGCGGCCACCCGGCACGTGATTGAGACTCTGACGGATCAAGATATTGTCTCTATTGTGATCTTCGATGATACAGTGCAGACACTTGTTCCCGCTACCCTGGCCGCCGACCGGGGCGCACTTTTGGCAGCCGTGAACACCATCAGCGAGTCGGGTGGCACAGCGATGTCGCTCGGCATGCAATCTGGCCAGATCGAGCTACAGAAAAACATTGGCCCAGACCGGCTCAGCCACATGCTGCTGCTCACTGATGGTCAGACCTGGGGCGACGAGGAGGTATGCCGCAGTATCGCCAAATCTCTGGGTCAAGTTGATGCGCGGATCACGGCGCTGGGCCTGGGTGCCGAGTGGAATGAGCAACTCCTCGATGATCTGGCCGAGTTCACCGAAGGGAACTCCGACTATATTGCCGATCCCAACCAGATTGGCGCGTTCTTTCAGCGAGCGGTGCGCAGCGCGCAGGGTACGGCGGCCACTGATGCGCGCCTGCTGCTGCGCCTGGTGCGCGAGGCAACCCCGCGTGCAGTCTACCGCGCCACACCGACGATTACGAACCTCGGCTATCAGCCGATTGGTGAGAATGAGGTGGCGGTACGGCTGGGTGACTTGGTCTTTGGCCAAACGGCCAGCGTGGTGCTGGATCTGATGTTGCCGGGCCGGGCCGTTGGCTCGTTCCGCATTGTCCAGGCCGAACTACATGTCGCGCCCGTCGGCGCGGAGCGTGAGCAAGTGGTGAAGCAGGACGTTCTGCTCACGTTCAGCGCCGATTCCACTGCCGCCTACGAGCCTCGGGTGATGAACTTGGTGGAAAAGGTGACGGCATTTAAGCTTCAGACTCGCGCCCTGGCCGAGGCCGAACTGGGCAACACGAGCGGGGCTACCCAGAAATTGCGTGCGGCAGCCACACGCCTGCTGGATCTCGGTGAACTTGATCTGGCCGAAAAGACCCTTCAGCACGCCGATCAACTGGAGCAAGGCGCTAAACTCAGTGCCGAGACGCAGAAGGAGCTGAAGTACGCAACCCGGCGGCTGACGCAGAAGTTTGAGGAGTAATTGATGTTCAGGGAAGGTGCACGTCTTCTGGAACGTTCCTTTGTTCATATGTGGAGGCAAATAACGATATGACGACCTGCCCAACGTGCGGTGCCCAGAACGATCCTGGCAACCGCTTCTGCGATCAGTGTGGAACGCGCGTGGATGTAGCTCCTGCTGTTCCCTCCGCTGCGGGAGGAACGGCGGCACCTGATCAGCTCACGGTGGCCGTATCCGTGCCGTCCTGTCCAAAATGTGGCGCAGCAGTGCTTCCCGGCGAGGCGTTCTGCGATAACTGTGGTGCCGATCTGACCTCGCTACCCACCGCGCCTGCCCCGGCTGACGTCCCGACTCCCGCTCCCACTCCCGCTGACGCCCCGACTATGCTGGCATCATTGCCGGTCATCCCTCCTGTGGCGACCCCTGTGTCACCTGGGAGCGGAATACTCTGCCCAGCCTGCGGGCAGACTAACTTGCCGGGCGAGAAGTTCTGCGATAACTGTGGTGCCGATCTGTCAGCGCCCGCGCCTGTGGCCGTCGCACCTGTGCCGGTCGTCGCGATACCGGTTGTCTCTCCCGACGACGCAACCATTCTTGCGCCACTCCCCGTTTCTCTGGTGGAGCCACCACCGCCGCCTGTTGCTCCTCCAACACTGCCTGACGATGCGACGATGCTTGCGGGGACGGAGATTCCGGCGGAGGAGACGCCCGCACCTGTACCCCCACCCGACCCGGCAGCCGAGGCGGTGACTGAGGCGGTTCCCACGCCAGTTGTGGCCGGTCCCGACCCAGCGATCTATCTTGCACAGAAGACTGAATATGAGGCGGAGATCGGGCGGCAGCAGCAGATCATCGCGCAGTTTGAGCAGATGCAGGCTATGTTTGGGGCGACAACACCCCCTGCGGTAACGGCAGGACTAGCCGATGCCCGCGTGGCGCTGGCGAAGGCAGAGTCAGATCTGGCCGCTCTTACTCCACCCGTCGCTACGGTTGACCCAGAGGCGGTGCGACAGCTTGAGGCAGAGATTGGGCAGCAGCAGCAGATCATCGCGCAGTTCACGCAGATGCAGGCCATGTTTGGGGCGGCAACCCCCCCTGCGGTGACGACAGGACTGGCCGATGCCTACGCGGCGCTGGCGAAGGTCGAATCTGACCTAGCTGCGCTAACGGGCGGTGTTCCGGTTGCTCGTGCTATTCCCGTGGCACAGGCTGCTCCGGTTTCTCCTGGCGCTCCGCCAACCCCGCCACCGGCACCCACGCCACGCCTGGTGGTGGTTGATGGGGGGCAAGTCCTCAACCTGCCAACTGATCGAGTCGAGATCATCGTCGGTCGGGAAGATCCCGTAAGCAACATCTTCCCCGAAGTTGATCTTACCTCTTTCGGTGGCGAAGCTGGCGGAGTGAGCCGTCAGCACGCGAAGATCACCCATAACGGCGACCAATGGACGATCACCGACCTGAACAGCACAAACTTCACACGGGTTGATGCGGTGCGCCTGGAACCCTACATTGATACACCGCTCCATGACGGTGCCCGCGTCCAGTTCGGGCGAATCGTAACGACGTTTCACATCTAGAAGACAACGCAAAACGGGGGCCGTCAGCAGTGCTGACGGCCCCCGTTTTGCGTTGTCGGCTATGAGTCGAGGGCGCTCACACCTCGCTCAGTATCGAGGATGCGCCCACGGATACTTTTGGCGAGATCCCAGATCCATAGGCTGGCGGGACTGCGTGGCCCAGACGAGGGATTGCTTGTTACGACGTAGGCCAGTCCGTCGCCAGAGAACGAAGCCTTCTCCACGCTCCCCTTGCTCTGCCCAGAGCCGAGCATGTCGCTGCGCTTGGGAGCCTGCCAGCGGTAGATCTGATAGTCCTGCACGAGGCTGCTGGCGCAGAGGATACGCATATAGATCAGGCTGCCCTGGGCATCCCAGGCGAGTGGTCGCGTCCAGTAAGGGCCGCGATACTCCGGCTCGGCGGGTGGATCGGGCTGGGGCGTGAAGGTAGGAGTCACGGTGCTGGTGGGCGTCTCCGCAGAGGTAGCGGTTGGCTTGGGTGTCGCTGACGGTTTGGGTGTCGCTGACGGTTTGGGTGTCGCTGACGGCTTCACTGTTGCCTTCGGCGTGCCACTGATCGTGGGTGTGCTACTCGCCGTGGGCGAGGTCTCCACCGTGGGGGTCTCGCTTGGGGACGGTATATAGGTAGCGCTGGGGGCTATCGTCGCCGTCGGCGTGGGCGGCGGGGGCACAAATGTCTGCCCGCCCACAACATCGAGGATGCTGCCGTCGGCGGCCAGGATCACCATATCGGCTCCAGTGGTATCGCTGCGCAGCGCCTCAACGGCCACACGAGATCCGTCGAGCGAGGCAAGCGGGTGCCCAATGGCGCGGTAGCGGGCCGTGCCTGCGTCACCCTCCAGAATACTGGCTCCCACATCGAGGACTGCGCCGTCAGGGGCACGCAGGAACAGGGTGCTACGGCCATCCTCGGCCTCGGCAGCGTAGATCAGGGCACCGTTAGCGAGCCACTGGGGCGCAAAGCGGCTCCACTCATCGCCGGCAGCCTGGATGCGCTGCGGTGTCCCCCCGTCCACAGATACGGTAAAGATCGCCCGCTGGATGGGCATGGCACCCGTTTCATCCACCGCAAACGCCAGATTTTTGCCATCGGTGCTGAAGGCCGGGTCGGCGCAACTGACCCCCACCTGGGCCAGGGGTTTCGGATTACCGCCAGTAGCCGACATCGTCCAGAGCGTACTCGGCACCGCCAAGTTCGCATCGGCGGGGTCGAGTCCTGGTGCGGCGCGACAGAACGCGATCTGCGCATGGTTCGGACTAACGGCCATTGCCGTCTCGCTCTCGGGCGAGTTGGTCAGGTTTTTTGGCTTCTCGCCCTGTCCATCAACACGCCAAACGTCACCGTCGTAGAGGTAGAAGAGCGGCCCGGCCAGTGCGGGCTTCCCACCACCGGTGGGAACCTGGAGCGTGTCGCTGGATGTCAGGAACGGCGAACTGCGGGCAACCGCAATCGTCAGGCGCGTAGGATTGCGCTGGATAGTCAGCCGGAACGGCAGCGCTTCCTTCAAGCCGATCAGCATTGTTGTGCCAGCCTCTGCGCCGGGCGACGAGATAAAGCTGGCAGTGCTGATCATGCGTGTCGTCGTGAACGTGAGGGTCTGAGTGATCGCGGATGCGCTGAAGCGATCATCGTGCAACCAGCCAGGCAACTCGACGCGCAGCGTATAGGGAGCGGATGCGGCGACATCGCTGATGATCGCCAGCGCGTCGCTGGTACCGACACAGCTTGCTCCCGCGTGAACGGGTGCCGAGTCGGAGCCGAGATCGAAGTCGAGCGTCACCTGATCAAAGGCAGGGAAGCCGCTGGCCGCAACATCGCTGAGCGTAGCCGAGAACCGACCGCTGGCCCCAGGGCTAGCCTGGGTGCAGAAACTGAAACCAGCGAGGGCCGGATTCGGCGTTGGAGTGGGCGGAAGGGGTGTCTCGGTAGCGGTCGCTGTAGCCGTAGAGGTTGACGTTGGACCGACCGTAGAGGTACTCGTCGTCGTCGCCGTCGGCGTATCCGTAAGCGTAGGACTCGGCGTAACGGACGGCGTACCAGCGCGGATCGTCTCCACATTGGCAATCTGCTCACTATTATTGGCCGGCGACAGCGAACAACTGGAGAGAATCGTGGCGAGAGCGAGGGGGAGCAGCACCAGGGCGGTGGCAACTTTATGGTGCGGGGGCTTCACAGGTATTTTGCCTTTCCCCTTTCACAAGCGCGGTACGGAAGGGAACGGTGGCTAATCGCCGGGGAGTACCACCTTGATCCAGCCACGGCGCATCGCATAGACCACCGCCTGAGTGCGGTCGTTGACAGCGAGCTTACGCAGGATCGAGGAGACATGATTCTTAACCGTCTGGTTACTAACATCGAGGCCCAGGGCGATCTCTTTATTGGTTTGTCCGGCAGCCATCAACTCCAGCACCTTAAGCTCGCGTAATGAGAGCGGTGAAAAAATGCTCTCAACTTCCTCATCCACGACCATCTGGCGGAAGGCGGCAAGAACCTGGGATGCCACATCGGGCAGGGAGATCACCAGATCGTTGATCGGATAGCTGCCGTTACGCACATCGTTGAGCATCGCGAGCAGGTTGCGCCACTCAATATTACGCGGCAGGTAGGCAGCGACACCCGCACGGATAGCCTTCACGACCTGCTGACCGTCCATCGCCGAACTAAAGAGCAGGATTCCGACGTGGGGGTGCGTGCGCTTAATCACACGGGAGACTTCGAGTCCATTGACACCGGGGAGATCGATCTCCATCAGCACCAAGTCAGGATCGGTATAATCAACAATCTGGATCGCCTGCTGGCCGTTGCTGGCTTCGCCCGCGATGCGAAACTCGGGTTCGGTGGAGAGATGATGGCGCAGCCCCTCACGAAAGAGGGCGTGGGCATGCACGAGAACTATTGATGTGACGCTCACACGCAGCCCCCTCTATGCTGATCACCCCCCACGCCGCCCGTGTACGGGTGGCGATCACCGCGCCCGTGAGGAAATACTTACAATTAAGGGTGAGATTCATTATAGCTGATGGGATGGCATTCTACAAGGGAACAGGGATATGGCACCAATTCCCTGTTCCCTGTTCCCTCACGTCAGCCGTCCATGCGATTCGCGCACAACACCCCATGAAAATGGCCACGGCTATCGGCTATCGGCTATTTTCACGTTAGCGAATGCTCATGGGCATCACGATATGGATGTAGCCCTCTTGCCCAACCGGCTTGAAGACACCAGGACTCTGGGCTGTCTGGGTTTCCAGTGCGACCTGTGAGGTCTTGATTGCAGCGAGGGCATCGGCAAGGTACTTCACATTCAGGGCAATCTGACCACCGTCGCCGTGGATCATGCCATCAATCTCACCGGTATTATCGCCCACCTCGGCGGCATTGGAACTGATCACCAGGCGACCGGGGCCAAGCTCGCCGCCGGGTTCGATCGTGAGCTTGACCACATTCTGGCTGGAGCTGGCAAAAAACGAGGCCAGCTTCACCGCCTTGGCCAATTCGGCTGTGTCGAGGATGCTACGGGTAAGGTACTGGCTCGGGATGATCCGCTCAAAATCGGGGAATTTGCCATCAATCAGGCGCGAAACCAGCTCCGTGCTATCGGTATGGAAGAGAGCCTGACCACCGCCGGGGGTGATCGTCATAGATATCGTACTCTCGCTATCGCCAGCGATACGGGCGAGTTCTATCAGCGACTTCGCCGGGACGATAAATTCCTGGGGCTGGTCAACGGGTTCGGGGAGCTGGATGACACGGGTGGCCAGACGAAAGCCATCAGCGGCGGCGAAGGTTGCCCGGTTATCGCGCAAGCGCACCAGAACCCCGGCCAGCACCGGGCGCGAGTCATCGCTGGCAGCGGCAAAAGCCACCTGGTCAATCGCCTCGCGCAAAGTGGCCGGTGCAAGGCTTACGGTCGGCTGGCGGTCGCTCACCGTTGGGATGATGGGAAACTCCTCCGCCTCAATACCCTTAATATTGCTGGTGAAGCGGGCGCACTCAATCTTCACCGTCTGCGTGCGCGAGTCGAGGGTGAGGGTGACGCGATCGTTCGGCAGGCCGCTGATGACATCGGCCAGGAGCTTGGCGGGTATCGTGATCGCACCCTCCTCCTGCACCTGTGCGCCGATCCAGTGGGTGATGCCGACATCCAGGTTTGTGGCGGCCAGCTTAAGTCGACCACCATCGGTGGCCAGCAGAACATTCGAGAGAACCGGCAGGGTACTCTTGCCGGCCACGGCGTGGCTCACAACGGCGAGTCCACGCTTGAGGTTTTCCTGGAGACATGTCAGCTTCATGATCGCTCCTTAGGATCGCAGGCGCATCCGGGGGCGCTTGCAAACAGAGACGCCCCCGGGGGCGTCTGTACACTATAGCAGAGAACCGATGCTTCCAAACTCTCACGTACTACCAGCATGAACGATTATCGGGAACTGCTTCGCCGTTATGCTACACCCCGGCGAAAGATCACCCGCAGGGCATCGTTCTCAAAGTAAGCGTCCAGGGCGCGCAACCGGGCGAGGGATTGAGGCAGCACAATCCGGTGGCGGTGCCAGCCCACCGAAATCAGCAACTCATCGGCGTTCTGCGCCAAGTGTACCTGATCCTCAGAGGCGAAGGGAAGAGGCACGATCAGATCGTAGCCGTCGCCGGTCTTCTCGACGCGCTGCACCTGCCCTCGGTAGAGGAATGCAGCGGGGTCGGTGTCGCCAAAGAGCTTATCGGCCAGGATGCTGAGCAGTTCGGTGCCAACGATCTCGCGCGAGAAATGGGGGGCGCGCAGGATGGGCAGGGGCTCGAACATCTCGTTTACCTGGGGTTCGTACTCCTGCTGCATCGCATACCACGAGGCAAAGTGACCATCCACATCTGGGGGGAGAATACGATTGACCACTACAGCGTCCACGGCATAGCCAAAGAGACTAAGGTAGGTGAGCGAGCGCTGAGCTTCGCGGATGACCATTTTCTCCAAGTTCATGACGATGCGTGCGGTGGTCACATTCTGGTCGGTGAGAATCGCCCGTACCGCCACCATCGCGTCAATGGCCTCTTGAGCCGAGCCAAGCACATTATCGTTAACAATGGGCATATCGGTAACGCGCTTGGCGACGGGACGCACTACTTTGAGCAGGGCGCGGGCGATGGGGAAGAGCCGCGAGATCCACCAGCGCATAATGTCGGGCAGTGAGAGCAATCGCAGTGTCTCACCCGTAGGCGCGGCATCAACCACAAGTACATCGAACTTTTGCTCATCATAATGGCGCTTGATCTGGAGCAAACTGAAGAGTTCCTCGGTACCGGGGATGACCGAGAGTTCACCCTGGGCGATTGTTTCGGCACCTTGCCATGCCAGTAGGTCGGATAGATACTTGGAGACTTCGCCCCAATTTGACTCAAGCTCGTGAAGAGCATTGATTTCCTGCGCCCAGAGGTTGGGGGCAACAAGCAGTGGCTCCGCGCGCAATTCGACGCTCAGCGAGTCGCCCAAGGAGTGGGCGGCATCAGTGCTGAGTACAATGGTTCGGTAGCCACGCTGAGCACAGCGCAGGGCGGTAGCTGCCGCGACGCTGGTTTTGCCAACTCCACCCTTACCCGTGTAGAAGAGAATACGCATCGTTGATACCGTCTCTGTCCCTCATCTTTTTTAATAAAGCGCGATGTGCCTATAGTACACGTAGCCGCGCATTTATGCAATTTAGACGACACTGGCACGATCCCACCACGCTCGGACGATGGCGGCGTCTGTTCCGTACCAAGGCCGGTCGGGACGATTGTCGTGGCGCAGGCCGGAAATCACTAGTTTGCGCGATCCGTCGAGCAATCCGTTTGTCAGGGGCACCACGCCATCGCCCCACTCGGTACCCTCGGCACCGAGAATCCGGTAGCTCTGCCACGCCCCACGCTCAATCGGGGAGCCGTCGGGTGCGCCAAAGATGCTTTTGCCGATCACGCTGACGTAGCGTAGCATGGGCCAGTAGGCACCGGGGTAAAAACGTTGAGCGTAGGCGATCTGGTTGAGTCCACCCTGGCGACCAACACCCACAGCGCTGTGGGGTGTGCCCAAGGTGATCAGGGCGTCCACATGCTGGTGCCCATCGTAACAGATGCGGCGGGGGCCGTAGGGCTGATCGCCCAGGTAGATCCGGGCCAGCACACCACCGGCACTGTGGGCCACCAGCGTCACGTGACGACCTCCGTGTTCGGCTCTGGCTGCAGACACCGCCAGGGCGAGAATGCGCAGCAGAGAGCCGTAGCTGTCACTGGCCATCACGCCGATCCAGTCAATCAAGTTGATCGGCGCAATCATCACCGGACGTCCGCTTATGGTCGCCAGAATATCGCGCAAATGTTCGTATTGCTGGATGTTGCTGGCAAACCCGCCGATAATCACGATGGGGTTGCTGGTATTATGTGTGATATGCGTGGACATGGTTGTATTTTACCCTAAGAAGCTGTCTGAAAAGGTCACATATCCCGCGATCCCCCTCCCCAGCCCTCCCCCGATGGGGG
>CAIXLU010000122.1 GCA_903920315.1 uncultured Oscillochloris sp. | reverse complement strand
CAGACAATCCCCAGGAATCCCTCCATCCGCTGCCAGCGTGCCGAGACACTGCTCGCCTCGGGCGGGAGCAGCCGCCGGGCAATGGGAGTTTGCGTGGTCAGAATTACGTGATCGCTCTCAATCCGCTGACCGTCTACCACAAGCCCAACCACCTGGTCGCCAGCGACCAGAATCTGATTGACGGTTGCGCCCGTTGTGATCTTCCCGTCGCGGGTGCGCACGCGGGAGGCGAGCGCATCAATCAGTTCCTGGTAGCCGCCGGGCAGGTAGCACATCTGCTCCTGGCTACCGCCCTTGGTGCGCGTATCGGTCGTGCGAACCAGACGCGACCAGATGTAAGTAGCGGGCACCTGACTAACATCGCCATCGAACTTCGCACGCAGCAAAGGTGCCCAGATATGTCGTAGCGTGCGCGGGCCGCTCATTTTGGCGAGCCATCTCTCAACCGGAATCTGTTCGAGGGCGTGCCAATCTTTGATCTGGCGACAGGCCAGGATGGTATAGGCCAGACGCAGCCGGTCAATCATGCCCAGTGGCGGAAAGCGTAGAAACTCCAGGGGCGTTGACATCGGGTAGGAGCGCCCATTGTGGTAGAAACCCATCTTCGTGGCGACCATGCGTAGCCGAGAGCGCAGGCCCACCTCGTCGAGCAAGCCCATAACGGTGCGGTCGCTGCTAAGGATCGCGTGGTAGTAGCGGTCGCAGCTCACATCACCCAGTTCGGGGAGCAGGGTACGGCCCATCAGTCCGCCGAGGCCCGCTGACCGCTCCCAGACTCGCACCTGCGCGCCGTGCGTAAGCAGTTCGTGAGCCAGGGTGATACCGAGGATACCACCGCCAACAATGTCAATCATCAGGAGTTCCTTTCGTGCCTACCCTATCTCCCCTTTACTCAAGGCACAGGTTATTAACAGCATTGACGATCTGGTTCAGATCTGCGTCGTTCAGGCCGGGATGAACCGGCAGGGCCAACACCTCATCGCTCATCTGATCGGCGACGGGCATCTTGTCGGTGTAGCCGATCTCGCGGTAGAGGGGCTGACGTGGGATGGGCAGCGGGTAGAAGATGGCCGTACTGACACCGGCGGCGGCGAGTTGGCGGGCGGCATCATCACGGTTGGCGCGGATACGCAGGGTGTATTGGTGAAATACATGGCGCATTCCGGGCTGCACCTGCGGTTTCGTCACTGCCGGATGGTTGATGTGTTGATCAAAGAAGGCAGCATTACGCAGACGCCGCGTATTAAAGGCGGCCAGTTTACCCAGTTGGGTCAGGCCAATCGCCGCCTGGAGATTGGTCATACGGAAGTTGTAGCCCAGAAACTCGTGGTAGTAGCGTACACGGCTACCATGGCTGCGCAGCAGACGCAGACGATCAGCCACGGCGGGATTGGTGGTCGTAATCATGCCACCCTCGCCACTGGTCATATTCTTCGTGGCGTAGAGTGAGAAGCAGCCGGTGCCAAAACTGCCCGCCGGACGGTCGTGGAAGAGGGCACCAACGGCTTGAGCCGCATCCTCAATGATCACCAGCCCGTGGCGCTTGGCGATCTCCGTGATCGCGTCCATCGCCGCGATCTGTCCGTACAGATGCACAGGAATGATGGCCTTGGTGCGCGGCGTGATCGCCGCTTCAATCAGGGCCGGGTTAATATTGAAGCTGACGGGATCAATATCAACAAAGACCGGCCTGGCCCCAGTCATGAGGACGCTGTTGGCGGTAGCGATGAAGGTGAACGGCGTCGTGATTACCTCATCGCTGGGGCCAATGCCGTGGGCGAGCAATGCCAGATACAGAGCGGTCGTCCCGGAACTGACGGCCACAGCGTGGGGAACCCCGCAGAGGGCGGCGAAGGCCACCTCAAAGTGTTCGATCTGCGGCCCCTGGGCAAGCATGCCTGAACGCAGGACGGACAGCACGGCATCTTCTTCCTCCGGACCAATCAATGGACGCGCCATCGGGATCATCGCTCACCTCCTCCCACCATTCGCTCCATGAGGACGAACTGCGGCGCAGACATATCAACAGTTGACAGAGTGAGAGACTCCTCGATCTGCTGACCGAGGTTCACCGCAAGAGCGTGGCAGATCATACTGTGGGCATCCTCGACCTGCGGCATACAGTAGTTCTCAACCCGCATCGGCACCTGGGCGATCTGGTAAAGCTGGCCACCGTCAAAGCCGGTGATACCCACGCTGACCGCGCCCATCTGGTTTGCCCAGTCCACCACCTCAAGAACATTCGGCGAGTTACCGCTGCCCGAGATCGCGATAATCGCGTCGCCGGGGCGGTAGTGACTGATCAGTTGCTCGACGAAGACACTCGCATAGCTCTGATCGTTCGACCACGCGGTCATGATCGGAATGTTATCGGTAAGGGCCAGTGCCCGCACGCGGCGTGCGGGCGGGCGGATCGTCCACTTTGCCAGATCGCAGGCGAAATGAGAAGCCGTGGCCGCACTGCCACCGTTTCCACAGATAAAAATCGTCCCATCACGCTGATAGACATCCCATATTGTTTCAGCAATGGCGTTGAGAGGCTGTTGTGGAAGGAGCTGTAATGTAGAAACAACCTGACTCAGATAACGGCTCACATGTTTCATCGGCTCCCTCCTTAATCTGGTGCTACACACGGGTATCTTCGTATGTACGGACTATCAGACTCAGGATCGCGCAACGAGGAGCATGCCGATACAAATGATCGTCACACCGATGCCGCGCTGCGGGCTGATCTGCTCGTGTAGGACAAGCCAGGCGATCACGAAGATCAGCACTTGGTTCAGGCTGACGAACGGGTAGGCTACACTCAGTTCAATCCGCGAGAGGGTGATCAGCCAGAAGAATGTGCCGACGCCGTAGATGATCAGACCACCGATCACATAGGGCGCGGTGATGATCTTCCCGATGATCTGGGGGATGCTGGCGACGCTCAGGCTCAGCGGACCCATCTGGCCCATGCCATACTTGAGCATAAACTGACCACCTATGCCAAGGGCGGTTGCGAGAAGAATAAGGACAACTGTACTCATGCTCATGGTACTCTTCCCTCTGGACGTGATGGCCGCTGGGGACGGCAAAACGGAAATCTCTTCGACTTTTTGCATAGAGCGTCCTTGAAAATAGCCGATAGCCGATAGTCGATAGCCGATAGTCGGTAGTCCGACAGTTGTCGTTTGGATCACCCCCCTAGCCCCCCGCAAGCGGCATATCTTTACCCACATCTCTGCGGGCGTGGAAGGTGCTACCATAGGGGAAGGGCTGGCGGTGAGCAGGACGGGTAACAATGCGAAAGGAAGGGTGTCATGACGGCGAATGCGACGTGGGCGGAAGCGGAGTTTGGGGAT
>CAIXLU010000121.1 GCA_903920315.1 uncultured Oscillochloris sp. | reverse complement strand
CGCTCGCCTGGCCCACGGCGCTCGCCACAATCGGCAGACCGGCACCCATTAACTCCAGGAGCTTGGCGAGGCCATGGGCGCGGTTGATCAGAGTATCCTGAATCGGTGCAAGGGCGATAGTGGCCTCAGCCATCGTGGCGGGAATCTGAGCGGGCAAGAGCCAGCCCCGGTAATCTATCATCGCGCCAATGCCAGCCCGCTCAGCTAGCGCGATCATCCGGCGCTCCTCACCGGCCTCACCCCGGCCCACCACCACCAGGCGCACATCAGGCCGGGCCTGATGGATAGCCACTAGCGCCGCCACCAGTTCGGGGAGATCGATCTCCCAGAAGCGGGTGTAGAGAAGTATGGCGGGGGATAGGGGGTGGGGGGTAGGGGGTGGGCTCCCGGCTTCCGTTCCATTCGGCAGGTAGAACACTCGTCCCGGCGGCACACCGAAGCTCCAGACGAGGCTCTCTAGCGTGCGGCTCACCACCGTTACCGCATCGGCGCGGCGGGGGAGATCACGCTCCTGCCACGCAAAGAGCGCCTTGGCCGAGGCGGGGTAAGGCAGCAAATTGTTCCATCCGCCCCAGCCCTCCCAATCGTCGGTATCAACCACTAGGGGCAGGCGTGGGCGCAGAGTGCGGGCGGCTAGGGCGGCGAGGCCGCCGTAGCCTTTGGGCTTAAAGAGGTGCAGCAGGTTGGGCTGCTCGGCGAAAGCCAGGCGCAGCAGACTGAGGCTCTGCTCGACGACAGATAGCGGGCCAGACAGACGGGGCAGGTTCGTGTGGGCCACCGTCACTGAGCCGTATGCGACACGAGTGCCCGCGTCCTCCGGGTTCTGTACGGGTGGCGCGACGATCACCAGATGATGCCCGCGACGGGCGAGCGCCTGGGCCAAGGGCAGCATGCGCGCCAGCAGGGTACCCTTGGGCCGGATACCGAAGGGGGCGATCATCACAATACGCATGGGGTACCCTTGTAGAGACGCCCCGCCGGGGCGTCTCTTTGCGGAGAGACGCCCCGCCGGGGCGTCTCTACACGTTACGATCACCCGCGACCGGCGCGGATGATCTTCATCATCTCGGCCACACGGGTCTCCTTTACACGCGGGCGGCCCTGGGCGGCTCCGGCGGCAATCTCGTGAGCGTCGAGAATCTGCCAGTCGTTGTAGCTCACATAGTCTACACGGCGGGCGCGTAACAGATCCTCGATCAGATTCAAGTCACGCTTCTCGTCAGGGATGCCCTCGATCTCCGCAAGATCCTCCAGCATCGAAGATACGGTCGAGACCGAGTCGGGCTTGTTGGTACCGATGATGCCGGACGGTCCGCGCTTGGCCCAGCCGACGACATACTCGCCAGGAAGCACCTCGTCGCGGTTGTGGAACACCCGACCGGCCACGTTCGGGATGGTGCCCGAGGAGTCGCTGAAGGGTACACCGGGGATGGGCGAGCCACGGTAGCCCACCGAGCGTAGGATCATCCCGCACTGGTGCGTCTCATACTTGCCGCTGCCGATAGCCCGCAAACTACCGTCGGCGGCCTGTTTCAAGTCGTTGTGTTCCATGGTCACCGCTGCCACCCTGCCGCCGGAGCCGATCACGCCCACGGGGGAGACCAGGAATTTCATCACGATTCGCCGGGAGGCACCCGTGGTTCCCCGCTCGGCGTAGGTTCGCATAAGCTCAACATTCCTGCGTGCGGTCTTGTCGTCGCTGAGCGACGCCTCGCTCACCTCGTCGAGAACGATGTCGGTCGGATCAATGATCACATCTACGCCGTTGAGTTCACCAAACTCTTTCAACTCAGGGTTGGTGAAGGCGGCCTGGGCTGGGCCACGTCGCCCCAGCATCACCACCTCGCGTACCTTACTCTTGCGCAGAGCTTCCAGGGCGTGATCGGCAATATCCGTCTTCGCTAGGTCGTCAGGATCGGTCGCCAGAATGCGTGCCACGTCCATGGCCACGTTGCCGTTGCCTACCACCAGCACTCGCTCGTGCGAGAGGTTGAATTCCAGATCGCGGTAGTCGGGGTGTCCGTTATACCAGCCCACGAAAATCGTCGCCGGAAAGCTGCCGTCGAGATCCTCGCCGGTAATACCCATCTTGCGGTCGGACTGAGCACCTACGGCGTAAACAACCTGGTCGTAGAGCTGCTTCACATCTTCATGGACAATATCGCGGCCAAAGATGACATTGCCAAAGTAGCGCACATTTGGTGTGGCAGCCACCTTATCGTAAACGCGGGTCACGGCCTTAATGGACTGATGATCGGGGGCAACGCCCTCGCGCACAAGTCCGTAGGGGGTGGGCAACCGATTAAACATGTCAATGTGGACGACCAGATCCTTCTGTTTGAGCAGCGCCTCGGCTGCATAGAATCCGGCGGGGCCGGCGCCCACGATGGCGACGCGCAGTGGGCGGGTGGCAGTACCCAGTTGCTCGGTCACGCTGTCTCTCCTTAAGGTGGCCTTGTACGGCCATAGCTGAATACACCTGATCCGGCGAACTTCGGGAGGGGTTCGGGAAAAAAATCCCCCAAACAGACTCCCAACGGATGATGAGACATCGCTGAGCCACGCCCTACGGCGTTACAGTTGGCGGCGGAGTCTCAGGCGGAAGAGGGGCGGGCGTCGTCGGCTCGGTTGCCGTTGCCACGGCTGTCCCTGTGACCTCGGGCGTCCCCAAGGTCGGTGGTGTGCCTACCGCATCAGGCGTCCCTGACGATGGCGTCGGTGTTGTCACATCTGTGGGTGTGCCGGCGGTGGGCGTGGCGGTAGATGCGGGCGGGGGCATTTGCAGTTGCACGGTGACAACCGGCAGGTCCCCCACAAGATTCACGCCTTTGGGTAGGTTCACCGTTACCGGCAGATGGTGGTTGCCAGCTCGCAGCCCGCTGAGGTTGACACTAGCCTGTACCGTCTGCTGCGCCATCTGATCAAGGATCGAACTATTGCCGCTCATCGTTATCGAGACAACCGTGGGTGTGACGTTCGCTATCAGCCCGTCGCCTATTCCCGTGAGGATCACCTGGGCAGGCAGGGAGACCTGAAATACCTGATCCAGCGGGGCGATCAGCACCGTCACCTTTACGCTGCCGGGTTCGCCTATCTGCGGCGAGGTGCCGGTGGGGAAAATGACGTGGGCCTGACGTTCCAGGGAGCTGTGCGCCCCGGTGATGTCAATTTCTTCACTCTTCAACACGGCCACCGCATCAAGAGGGCCAGAGCTGCCCGTCAGCGCGATCAGGGGTGGGTTTACCTGCACCGCCGTGATGGCGTAGCCGGGGGCGGGCAGGCCGGCAATCGCAGCCTTAACCGGCACCAGCTTCAGCCCAACCACAGAGGTAATCGGGATGCGAACTGTGACGGTGGAGGGGGTGATCTTTACGCCATCAACAGGCTGGCCGTTTGTACCGATTGCCTCGATAGTGAGCGGAGCTTGGTAACTGGCCCGCAACTGCTCGATATTGGCTGTCGTCTGGGCCGCCACAACCTGCTGCACCCGGTTCTGCGGGCCAGAGATCTGCACCTGGGTGATATCTGTGTTATTGACCGAGATCTGCGGCGCGCCGCGCTCGAAGCTGAAGGGCAGGTTCCCCATGATCTTCAGATCAATCGGCACCGTGGCGCTGATCACATCCTCAAGCCGCACCGGAAACGCCGAGGGCGTGACTCCATCGGCGGGTACAGAGAACGAGATCGTGCTGCGGGTGGCCTGCACATTCACCGGCACAATATGCTCACCTGACTCGAATCCGCTCAGGTCAACCACCGTGCGAATATCAACCGGACGCAGCTCGGTGCGCTGATTGCGGTCGGTGCGGAGTATGACATCAACGCTCGGCAGGTTTGGACTCGGTAGTCCATTGGCGTCCACAATCACCAGGCCGCCACGCAGACCGATCACCTGGGGCGTAAGACCATCAAAGGGCACCAATTCCTCGGGGTTCTGGCTAAACGAAACAAACGCCCAGAGGGAGAAGCTCAGGCCGAGAGCCAGAATCGCTCGTAGCATCATCGCACGCAGAGCTGTCATTCGACCGGCACCATCACTTCTTTTCCTCGTCCAGTGGCACACGCAAGAGTCCGGCGAGCATACTGCGCAGGCGCGTCTCATTCAGGTAACTCGCCATGCGCCCATCATTCACAAGCGAGATCGCCCCCGTCTCTTCAGAGACCACCACCGAGATTGCGTCGGTCTGTTCACTAATACCTTTGGCGGCACGGTGGCGTGTGCCATAGCGTCGCGGGCCGATGACATCTTCACTCAGCGGCATCACCACGTTGGCCGCGAGGATGCGGGTACCGCGCACGATCACGGCCATATCGTGAAGCGGCGAGTTCGGGTAGAAAATGTTCAGGAGCAGCGGTGCAGAGATCTGCGAGTCGAGTATGATCCCTCGGTCGGCGTATTCCTGAAGCTGGGTGGTACGCTCGATCACGATCAGGGCACCCACGCCTTGCTGCGAGAGCAGGGCCGATGCGCGACAGATCACGGTGATCGTCTCCAGTAACTCCGAGCGGTTCGCCCCGCCGAAGGGTCGTCCAATCAGGTTACTAGAGCGACCCAGGCTCTCCAAGGCTCGGCGTAACTCGGGTTGAAACAGCACGGGCACGCCGACGATCAGGGTCGGGTTGATGATATTACTCAGCAACCACGATAGCGTGGTAAGGCGGCCATTAGACACGGTGCCAACAACAAACGCGGCCACCAGCACCACCCCCATGCCGCGCAACAATTGCACCGCCCGTGTGCCACGGATCACGCCGAAGATCCAGTAGAACAGGACGGCGACGATCACGATGTCAATCAGGGCGAAGGGTGACGTAAGCGGATTGAGCCGTGACCAAAGGCGTGCGAGATCCATTCCCCTAACTTTTTGTCTGCGACTGGCGCTGCTGAAGCATGCGATTTGCCGCTAAGGCCAGAGCCTCAACGCGCTGCGTCTCGACTCCCTCCATCTTCAACATGCGCCCGTAGAGCTGTACGGCTTGTCCATATTCCTCGCGGCGCATAAGCATGTCGCCCAAAAGAAAGTAGGCGTCAATATCCTTCTGGTCGAGTCCGATGATCTGGTGCAACTCGGCGATGGCACCGTCGTAATCACGCTGCTGGGCGAAGATGCGGGCGATCTGTTTCTTCTCGGCTACGGCCTCGCTGGTACGACGGGCGAGGGTGTGCATGAGGGCCAGCCACTGGCGCGCCTCGACATCGTTAGGCGCGATCAGGATGATTTTATCGTAAACCTGGCGGGCCTTCTCGTGTTCGCTAAGCATCCAGTGAACCTGGGCCGCCTCCTGGAGCGAGGCGACGGCATCCTTGAGTTGTCCGGCCTTACGCTGAAGGTCAGCAGCACGCAACAGTCCGTCCACACCTTTATCAAGGTAGCCACGGCGCAACTGCATGCGCGCCAATCGCCCGCTGATCCCGATATGGTTGGGGGCCAGTTTAAGCGCGTACTCCAACATCTCAATTGCCCGGTCGAGTTGCTGTCGCTCCTCGTAGTACCCGGCCAGTTCCTCAAGCTGAGTCAGCGCCTCGCTGAGCTTGCCCTGGCGGAAGTAGACATCGGCCAGTTTCGTGTGGATCGCCCGATCATACGGAACCAGTTTCTTGGCCTCAACAAGAGCCTGCTCTGCGCCGCTGAGGTCGTCACTGGCGGCGTATGCCTCGGCCATACGCCGAGCCAGTTCGCCCTTAGCCAGGGGCACGGCGAAAGTGTGCTTGATATTTGGGTCTGCCGGAGTGCGCCCGGCTACCGCCTGTCCCTTGCGCAGTTGCGCGAGAGCCTCCTCGGCATTGCCTTGCGCGATATAGCTGTCGGCGGCGGCCTGGTAGATCAGCACCGGATGCAGCAGTGGGTCGCTGTCGCTCTCAAGTGTGGCCTGAGCCTGCTCAAGCTCCAGCAGGGCCGAGTTGTGCTGCCCAGAATACTGCTGGATAATCGCCAGGATATAGTGCAGAATCCCCGCATCGGAGATCAGCAGGGCCGAGCGATATTCGGACTGAACGTGGCTGAACTCCTGCGAGCGCTGCTTGATCTGATCGAGCAGCGTGGCCAGCGAGTCCCACACGGCAGCGGGCTGGTCGCCCATCAGCGCCAGGGTGATATTCAACCGGGAAATTGCCACCAGGTCGTTGTCTGCTCCCAGTTCTAGGGCTTTACGGAATTCGCCGAGGGCGGCCTCAAATCGTTCCAGCTTGAGCAGGGCCATGCCATACTGGCTATGCCCCTCGCGACTCTTCGGCGACCACTGGAGCAAGCGGCGATATTCCTCCAGAGCCTTATTGCTCTGGCCAAGCCGATAGTAACCGTTAGCGACGTGGATCAACTGCTCGACGGCCTCATCAAGCCGACCGGCATTCTTGAGAATCTCGGCGAGCCGCGTGCGAGCGGTGACCGTGTCATGCGACAGCTCAATGAAGCGGAAGTATACGTTGATCGCCTTCTCGGGTTCATTGCGCACCCGGTAGGTTTCAATGAGCAACTGGTACTTCGTCACCGCTTCCTCAGGTCGGCCTTGGCGTTCGTAGATCTCGCCCATGCGCAAGTGAACGGGTAGATAATCTACGTTGACCCGGATCACCTCAAGGCATGCATCGAGCGCGGCCTCGATCAGTCCCTGTTCAAGGTAGGTATCGCTGAGGCTGATCCACCCACGTGCATCTTCCCCCAAACCACTGGTATCAAGCGCGATCGCCGGCGCGAAGTTTGGTGCGGCAATCGTCGGCATCGATTCCAGGATGAGCATCGGCTCGGAGATCAGCTTCGGCGGCGGCAACTCGCTCAGGGGGCCGGTGGCAGCGGAGCGGTCGCTGCGCAAGAAGTCGGTGATCGGTCGGATCTTCCCCCAGCTTCTCGGCATCTGCTCTTCTGGAAGCGAGGGCGCGTCTGGGCCGGGCTGCGGGGCGAGCGAGCCGGAGCTAAGCGTGCGCAGCTTGGCGAACATATTACGCTCGGACAATTCCTTGGCGCGCTGCTTGAACTCGGCGGCTCGGTCGCGGCCCCAGCGTTTGCCTTCCAAGAAGGTACTGAGGGTTGAGTAGAGCGCGGCGGCGCGGGCGATGTCACCAATCTCGGTGTAGATCGTCGCTGCCGACTCATACATATTGATCAGATCGTCGGCTTCGTTGCGCCCAATCGACTCGAGATCCACTAAGCCAATTGTCTGCTCGAACTCCTGGGCGGCCTGGGGTAACTGCCCAAGCTCACGGTGGCTTTGGCCAAGGGCAAAGTGCGACGAGAGAGCGTACTCCGGATCAGCGGCGGCACGGGTGAGTATCCCCACGGCGGACTTATGGTCGCCGCGCTCCTGATAGATCAGGCCAAGCGAGTAAAGGACATCGGCCCGCTGGAGCCCCGCATCCACGGCCTGCTCATAAAGTTCCGCCGCACCCTCAGAGTCACCCGCCTCCTGTTTTTTAATCGCCTGCTCGATCAATTTTTCGATCTGGAACTGCTGCAAGCGGAGTGCGCTGGTCATCCCGCCCTTGGATACCCGTGGCTCGTTGGTGCCGGGTTTGGGGGAAGGAGGTTCGCTGACTCCCGCATCGCGGGCCATGGTATCGCGCAGAGTGACGATTAGATCCTTCGCTTCGCGGGAGTTCGGGTCGAGGCGCAGGGCGAGTTCGGCCACCTGGGCAGCCGCATCAAGCTGCCGCGAGTCATAGAGGTGGCGGGCCAGGATCAGATGTTCACCAGATGCCTCACGTACCGCCCCGAGATCTTCGTAGAGCTTGGCCAGCTTGCGCCGATCATCATCCAGATCGGGACGCAGGGTGAGCAACTCGCGCAGCGGGTCAACCGCCTGGGCCGGGCGGCGCTGAGCAATGTGCAGATCGGCCAGACTCCGATAGCTTATCACCGCCGCGCCCGCGTTCCCCTGGCGGCTGTTGCACAGGGCGATATGGCCGAGGTAGAACGGGTTATTCTGATCGGAGGCTCGCAGATCTTCAAAGATCTGGAGGGCGCGATCAAGCTTGCCGGTATTGAACAGAGCCACAGCGGCGGCGATTCGTGCGTCGGTATCCTGGGAAAATTCTTGCAGCGCACGGATCGCGCTTTTGAGCGAATCGTCCCAGCGCCCACTGTGGGCGGCCTCACGGCTCTGCTCCATCGCTCGCTCGAAGATTGCGCGGTTTCCTGCCATAGTGTTTTGGATTGCAGATTGCAGATTGCAGATTGCAGAAATTTGCAATCTATAATCTGAAACCTACAATAGTGTTTTGAATTGCAGATTGTAGATTGTAGATTGCTGCAATTTGCAATCTACAATCTGCAATCTACAATCCTAGAAGCGTCAGCACCAGAGCCTTCTGTACATGCAGGCGGTTCTCCGCCTGGTCAAAAATCACCGAGCGCGGGCCATCAATCACTTCAGCCGTCACTTCCTCGCCCCGGTGCGCGGGCAGGCAGTGCATGGCAACCGCACGCGGGTGTGCCTGAGCCAGCAGCGCCGCGTCTACTTGGTAGGGCTGGAAGGCGGGGCGGCGGCGAGCCGACTCGTGTTCCTGGCCCATTGATGTCCATACATCGGTGTAGATGGCGTCAGCGTCCTCTACCGCCCCGCCCGGAGCGGTGGTGATCGTGATCGTGGCATCACTCTCGGCGGCCAGCGTCTCGGCCCGCTCAACAAATTCCGGCGCGGGCCGGTAATCGGGCGGCGCAGCCACGGCCACGCTCACCCCGAGCAGCGCACCAAGCAGCATCAGCGAGTTACACACATTGTTCCCGTCGCCCACATAGGCCAGTTTGAGACCCTGGGTGTGCCCAAAACGTTCGCGTAGGGTGAGCATATCAGCCAGAGCCTGACAGGGATGTTCCACGTCGCAGAGGGCGTTGATCACCGGCACCGTCGCATAGCGGGCCAGGGTCTCGACGGTGCTGTGTTTAAACACACGGGCGGCGATCACCTGCACCCAGCGGCTCAGGTTGCGGGCCACATCGGGCACGCTCTCGCGCCCGCCCATGTCAATATCGTTGGCCGAGAGGTAACTGGGGTGCCCGCCAAGTTGGGTCATCCCGGCTTCAAAAGCCACGCGGGTGCGCAGCGAAGGTTTCTCAAAGACGAGGGCCAATGTCTTGCCCTGGAGCGGCAGGCCGGGGTGAATGCCTCTACCACCGGCGTGCCACTCCGCCTTCAGGGCGGAAGCCCGATCAAGGAGAGCCTCGGCCTCAGCCCGGCTCAGGTCTGTCACCGAGAGAAAATGCCTTACCATAGCGGTCGTGCTTTCCTTTATCACATGTGGACTGCTATAGCAATCCTATCCCGGTTATGAAGCCGTGTCAGGTAGATCAGTTCGGCGGGCGGTGGGTGTCTACGTTCTATAACTGCGTGTCCTGGCCTTGATGATGCGGCCCTCGGATGTTCGCTTCCGAGCGGTGCTGCGCTGTTCCGCCGTCAGGTGGCGATAGTCACCGGCCTCAATGATGATCCTCTCGGGGCAAAGAACCACGTCCTCCATGCGCGAGAGAATGCGTGGGTCAATATCCTTTGGTTCGCGGTTGCTTGTAATCACCGTCGGTAGGGCATAATTATAGCGGTGGTTAATAATCTGGTAAAGCTTCTCTCTGGCCCAAGGGGTCGCGTTTTCGGTACCTAAATCATCCAGGATCAGCAACTTCGCGTTGCGGATCTGCTCGAAGCGTTCGTCGTAGGCCACCTCACTGCTTGGGCCAAAGGTCGAGCGCAGATGATCGAGGATGTCGGGTACGACGGTGAAGAGAACCTGATAATTCAGCGTGAGTATCTGGTTGGCAATCGCTGCCGCTAGGTGCGTCTTGCCGCAGCCATAGTTGCCATACAAAACCAGCCAGCCACGTGGGTTGTTGGCATAATCAAGCGAGCGAATGAAGGCCCGTCCCACCCCAGCGATGTTGCCGTCGAAGTTGTCAAAGGTCTTATCGCGGAAGGGTTCAAGGTTACTGATCTGGAGCAACTTCTGGCTGCGGCGCTGTTGGATCTCGTCGTCTTTACAGTGACAACGAATCAGCCGACTGAAGTCCGCATCGCCATAATGCACATCGCGTACATAGAATCCGGCCCCTTTACACGTTGGGCAGTTTGGGTCGCCGGGACTCTCAGAGATCGGTCTCGTCGCTGCCACGTCGGTAGAGCTCGCCGAGTTGTCCGCTCGTGTATTTTTCGATATTGATAGGTCGCTCGGCGCGATCCGACGCATCGTGTCGCCCATTGGTAGCCCACCTCTCCAGCACCTTACGAATGTAGCGCCACGAGCGTGCGTTGGCCCGCACTGCCTCGCGCATCGCCTCCTCAATCCACTCACGCGGGTAACGATCCTCAGCCTCACGCAGTTCATCAATCAGCATGGGGGTCACGAGGCCAATATTCTGCTCGTAGAGTCCGATCAGCGCCGGTCGCTCGTCCGGGACATCGTTGGGGGTAAGGATCGAGCGTGCCAGGGCCATTTCTTCAACCCAACCCCGATTGGCCGGGGTATTCACCAGATACCAGTTGTTGACCCGCCCGTCTGCGGGTGCAGCTAGGTGTAGGATGCTGCACCGCTGCACCGCCGCATCGAGTCCCTCGGCCAGCAGATCTTCGATTGGCCGCAATTTCGAGACGGATCGCAGTGAGCGGCGCAACGTCTTATCGGCCAGTAGTTCATCCCAACTCAGGCGGCGTGGCGAGCCACGCTGACGACTCAGCCGGTAGAAGATATGCAGCGTCACCTTCAGTTCGCTGGGTAGTGTCACCGCCGGTAGCACCTCGCTGAAGAGCTCGGGCGGTAAACCGATGAGGGTGTTGGTTGAAAAGCCAGCGAAGGCCATTGCTACCTCGGGACGACGTTGCGGGAGTTTGCGGCTGCGGGTGCTTTTCCATGTTACCACATGGATGCAAAGTTCGCAGATCGCTACTCACTCCCCCACATGAGGGTGTGCGGTGCGTGGATTCTGTGCAAAATTCTGCGCAATGTATTGACAATAGTACTGCAAATATGTTATATTTGGCACGAAGAATTATTCTGACGGGAAACACCCAGGAGGAACTCGATGAAATCTATTAAACGATCTCCCCTGATCTTCATATTTCTCACTGTCTTCATTGACCTGCTCGGCGTGGGTATTGTGGTGCCCCTGCTGCCCTACTATCTGAAGATCATCGAGCAGGCCGACGCATCCTGGCTCTCCAGCAGTCGCGCCCTGCTGGTTGGTGCCCTGGCGGCCAGTTTCTCGCTGTTCCAGTTTATCTTCTCGCCAGTGCTGGGTGCGCTATCAGATCGATTCGGTCGCCGTCCAGTGCTGCTGATCAGCCTGGCGGGCACGGGTATCTCGTATGTTGTGTTTGGCCTGGCCGACCAACTGCTGCCTCTGGGCATCGGTACGGTGCTGGCGGTGCTGTTCTTCGCCCGAATCCTAGACGGCATCACTGGTGGGAATATCAGTACGGCCCAGGCGTATATTGCTGATGTGACTCCACCTGAGGAGCGGGCCAAAGGTTTGGGCCTGATCGGCGCGGCCTTCGGCTTGGGTTTTATGCTTGGCCCCGCGATTGGCGGGCTGCTCAGCACGATCAGTCTCTCGGCACCGGCCTTCGTCGCCGCCGCACTCACCTTCGGCAATGTGATCTTCGGATTCTTCCGCCTGCCCGAGTCGCTGCCGGTTGAGCGCCGCATCAGCATCCCCTTCCGCAAAATGAACCCGGTCAGTCGGCTGCGTGCGGTGGTCGGCAAGACCAGCATCCGCCCGCTGCTGGCGGGCGTACTGCTGCTGAACTTCGCCTTCGCCGGGATGCAGAACAACTTCGCTGTCTTTAGCGATGTGCGCTTTGGCCTGGGCCCCACCCAGAACGCCTTTGTCTTTGCCTTCATCGGGCTGACGGCGGTGTTCATGCAGGGCTTCCTGATCCGCAAGCTGCTACCCCGCTTCGGCGAGGCTCGTCTGGCCGTTACCGGCCTGGCGATGATGACCCTCGGCTTCGCCCTGATCGCGGTGGTGCCGTTTGCCTGGATGCTCTTCCCCGCAATGGGTATCCTCGCCGCCGGATCAAGTATGTCCACACCCTCCCTGACCAGCCTGATCTCGCGGCGCGTGGCTCCGCAAGAGCAGGGCAGCGTCCTCGGCGGTGTCCAGGCATTCAACAGCCTGATGATGGTGCTTGGTCCGCTCTTTGCGGGTATAATCTTCGATCAGATCGGCCCGGTCGCGCCCTACGTCAGCGGCACCCTGTTGGTCGCCGCCGCCGGTATCGTGATCACCAGCGCCGTCCGCTCGCAACTCACCGCCCCCACGGAGCCTGCTCGCGTCCCTCTGGAGGCTGGTCAGCCCATAGCGCACTGACACACGGGCCGGGAGTTCTTAGGCAGATTACAGATTGCAGAAATCTGCAATCTAAAATCTGCAATCTGAAATCATGTCTATGAGCATCATCGTCGCCGAGGGCGTGACCAAACGATTTTCGAGCGATTCGCGCCCGGCGGTTGATGCGGTCAGCTTTGCGGTCGATCCGGGGGAATTCATCGTCCTGCTTGGGCCGTCGGGCTGCGGAAAGACCACTCTCCTCAAGATGATCAACCGGATCTATGAGCCGACCAGCGGCCAATTGCTGATTGATGGCGTTGACTCACGCAGCCTGCCCGTCACCCACCTGCGGCGACGTATCGGCTACGCCATCCAGCAAACCGGCCTCTTCCCGCACTTCCGAGTCGAGCAGAATATCGCGGTGGTACCCCGGCTTCTGGGGTGGGAACGTCCGCGCATCGAGGCTCGTATTACCGAACTCCTCGACTTGGTGGGGCTGCCGCATGACTTTCGGCGACGCTACCCGCGCCAACTCTCGGGGGGCCAGCAGCAGCGGGTTGGCCTCGCCCGCGCCCTGGCAGCCGATCCGGCGATCATGCTGATGGACGAACCCTTTGGTGCCCTTGACGCGATCACCCGCGCCCGACTCCAGGACGAACTGCTGCACATCCAGCGCAAGGTACACAAGACTATCCTTTTCGTCACCCACGACATTGAGGAGGCGCTGCGTCTGGCCGACCGGATGATGGTGATGAATCACGGGCAGATTGTGCAATTTGATACGCCACTGACAATCCTGACCCGGCCATGCACCCGCTTTGTGGAGCAGTTGACCAGCGCTAACGATGTGCTGCGGCGCCTGAGCCTGCTGACGGTGGCGTCTGCCCTCGGGCGCGAACGCCCGCCCGCCGCAGGCGGATCCGCAGATCTGCCGCCGCTGCACCCTCAGGACGATCTGCGATTCGCATTGACCCAACTGCTGGGCGCTGGGGAATCCAGTCTGCCCGTAATTGACGATGGCCGCGAAGTTGGCCGACTCACCCTTGCCGATCTCCGCGCCATGCTCCCGAGTACCGTCGCCGGATTAGAGGGACACGTGCCCGTATCTGGAGCGTGACCAGGGAGACCCATGGGCTATCTGCTCACGAACTGGGCCTATGTCGGAACCCTTCTGCTCCAGCATCTCTGGCTCACTGGCTCGGCCATGGCCATCTCGGTGGTGATTGCGCTGCCCCTCGGCGTGCTGCTGGCCCGCGTCGCATGGCTGCGCGGGCCGGTGCTGGGCTTCCTCGGGCTCCTCTACACCATCCCCAGTCTCTCGCTGCTGGTACTGCTGATCCCCGTGCTGCGGCTGGGCTACTGGCCGGCTGTCGTTACATTGGTGATCTACGCTCAGCTCGTTCTGGTGCGCAACGTTGTGGTTGGGATGGTCGGTATTGATCCGGCGGTGATCGAGGCCGCGCACGGCATGGGCATGAATAGCTGGCAACGTCTGGTGCAGGTGGAATTGCCGCTGGCCCTCCCGCTGCTGCTGGCGGGACTGCGCATCGCGACCCTCTCAACCATTGGGATCGCCACCATCGCGGCGTTTGTCAACGCGGGTGGGCTGGGGATGCTGCTCTTCGACGGGGTACGTACCAGCAATCACGAGAAAATTGTCATCGGCGCGATTGCCGTGTCACTTCTGGCAATTGGGGCGAACGTGCTGCTGCGCCGGGCCGAGCTGTGGTCGCAGCAGAGTCGGGGCTAAGGCAGATTGCAGATTGCAGATTGCAGATTGCAGATGTGCCGCAACAGGAGTGCATGTACCCAAACTGTCACGCTGGTTTGAAACATGGCTAATCTTACTTTCGCTTACTCACCAGATACAGCACAAAACCCCCAACAACAATGCTCCAGAAGTTGATCAGCCGGTCGAGCAGAGTGACGGCGATACCCAGATGCTTATCAACGCCAAAGAAGGTGAGAACCACGGTGATCGCACCTTCCACTACGCCCAGTCCACCGGGCGTGATCGGCAGTGCAGTAAGCAGTGACGATGCCAGGGCCACGAAGATCACCGCTGGCAGGCCGAGCGAGACTCCCTCCTGGTTCATCGCCAGGATGACGAAGTAGAGCCGCGCCCCTTCCAGCATCCAGACCGCGCCGGTGAGCAGGACGAGGCGCGGCAGGATGGCCGGGCTGAACGAGCGCAGGGCGGCATACTCAAAGCGACCATAGAAATCGTGCAGGCGGGCCGGCACCACCCGCCGAATCAGCGGACTGAGCCAGCGCATTCCGGCCAACCCGACCAGGATACCGACCACCAGCAGCGCCCCGAAGCCAAAGATGATCTGGGTACCCTCGGGCATGCGCGCACCAAAGGTCAGCCAGCCCGAGACCAGCAGCATACCGAACAGGCCAATCATATCCAGCAGACGCTCGGCGAAGATCGTGCCGAGGGTCGATGAAAACGACACCTTGCCATTATGCTTGAGCAGGTAGGCCCGGTAGGCGTCACCCAGCTTGGCCGGTACGATACAGTTGGCAAACCATGACAGGTAGAGGTACTCCATTAGCGCGGGCAGCGTGGCCCAACTGCTGCGACCCTCGTGAACCGGCACATGCGCGTTCCGCAGCAGCATGCGCCAGCGTATCGCCCGTAGTGGGAATGTGGTGTAAAAAACGGCCATACCCATAAGCATGAGCCAGGGATTGGCCCCGCGCATATATTCCCAGGTTTGGCCCACGTCAATATTCTGCCCGCGTAGGGCGAAGATCACGATGGCGAAGACCAGCCCGAACGAGATCAGGGTGCGCGGGCTACGCAGGCGCTGCCCGAGCGAGAATCCCTCGCTCTCCACCTCTACATCGGTTGGCGAGCCTACTGGATCATCCGTCTCGGTTGCCATCTGGCCCTTAGCATCATCCATCAGCATCCTCGTGGGTTCTTAACAATTGCAGATTGCAGATTGCAGATTGCAGATTGGGAACAAAGATCTGATTCCCTCATCTGCAATCTACAATCTGCAATCTGCAATCTACAATCTGATTCTACGCCGGCAGAACCTCAGCCTTATACCATTCCCAAAAACGAGCCAGACCCACCTCCACCGCCGTCGTCGGGGCGAAGCCAAGCAGGCGGGCGGCTTTTTCGGTATTGGCGAAGGTAATCGGCGGCTCGGTGGCCGGGAGGGGCTGGCTCTCGATCTGCGCAACGTAGCCAGTGATCTGCTCTAGTAGGCCCACAAATCGCCGCATTTCTACCGGGTTCGCGTTGCCCAGGTTGAAGATTTCGTAGCCCATCGGGCGATCAAGGGCAGCCACTACCCCGGCCACAATGTCGTCAACGTAAGTGTAGTCGCGGAACAAATTGATACCGCCGTTGAACAGGACGAAAGGCTGGCCGCGCACCATTTTATCAACAAAGAGGTAGGGCGTCATATCAGGGCGACCACGCGGCCCGTACACGGTAAAAAAACGCACCACGCTCACCGGGAGGCTGTATAGGCTATGGAACGTGTACGCCAGCACCTCAGCGGCTTTTTTGGTGGCCGCGTATGGCGAGAGCGGTCGGTCGGTGCGGTCGCTCTCCTCAAATGGCAGTTTCTCGGTTTTTCCGTACACCGATGAGGTCGAGGCCATCACAAAACCTTCTACCGCGTAGCGCCGGGCCAGTTCCAGCACCCGCACGCTGCCGCCCACATTTACCGCTTCGTAGAGCGATGGGTTGGCAATTGACGGGCGCGGACCCGGCATTGCCGCCAGATGTGCCACCCGCGTAGGCCGATGTGTGGCGAACACACCCTCCATCGCCTCCGCATCACGTAGATCCGCCTCGACCAGGGTGTAGCCAGGTTGTTGAGTCGCCCAGGCGATATTGCGCCGCTTACGGGCCGGATCGTAGTAGTTCGTAAAATTATCCAGACACACCACCCGCTCGCCTCGGCGCAGCAGAGTATCAACCACGTGGCTACCGACAAACCCGGCACCGCCGGTAATAAGGTACGTCATAGGAGGATCGTTCCTTCTTTAACTTGTACAGTAATGAGTGTATCAGCTTCGCTGACACACTCATTACTATACAGGCTTTTCAGCCACCACCAGCAGCGCCCAGATCGTGCCGAGCTGTAGGCCCATATTCAGCACGTGCAGGTTCTCAAAAATATTATGAACTGCCACCGCCGCTACCACACCGGCGCAGCCAATCGCGATACCACGCCAGAGCATCCCTCTGGCAGAACGGATGGATCGTACCGCCTGGAGAGCAACCGCGCCAATCAGCACGACATAGGCCGCCGCGCCGATCACCCCGGTCTCAGCGGCCATATTGAGGTAGTAGTTGTGCGCGTGTCCACGCGAGACATACCAGGGCCGCACCGTGATCGGCGCATCGCCGGGGAGAGGGGCTTGGTTGAAGGCGGTGCTAAAATTCCCCGGCCCAACGCCGGTGATCGGGTGGCGCACCAGCATGTTCCATCCGGCCTGAATGTGGGCCATCCGCTCAACTACGGCGAAGTTCTCGGGCGTGATCATCACCCCGCGTACGTCAAAGATGCGTAGGTTGGCCGTAATACTGCTCATGCGCGAGGTCAGGGAGTCGGGAAGCAAACCGCCGCTGCCCAGAGTCAATACCAGGGCTAACCCTCCCACAGTCAGGGCAGCGGTTCGCCAGGCGATCCGGCGCAGGCGCGGAGCAAGCAGCGGGATGGTGGCCAGGATCATGGCGACCGCGCCACCTATCGCCCCAACCCAGCCGCCCCGCGAAAAGCTGGTGAGCAGGGCCGCCAGCAACAGCCCAGCCGCGCTACCCGCTGCGGCGAAGGCGATCAGCCCCAGACGCCGTGGCGCGCCCCGCCACAGCCAGATCAGCGCGACTCCCATCAGGCTAAGAGCCAAAGGCCAGGACTGATTCATATACCCGGCAAACGAATTTGGCTGTCCAATCGTCCCGGAAGAGCGCATGTGCCCCCCGCCGATCCCGAAACTCGGTGGCCCGATGCCATACCAAAACTGCACGAGTCCCACCACCGCATCGGTGGCCGGGGCGAGGAGCAGACAAGCCATCAGGCCGAGAAGTTTCCAGCCGCCCCCCGCCTCCTGCCTCCTGCCTCCTGCCTCCTGCCCCCCGCCCCCTGCCTCCTGAAATGAGCGTAGCGTCAGCAGGTAGATCAGCGGCACCGTAGACCAGCGCAACGTCTCACGCAGGGCGTCAGTGCGACTATAGGGCGTAAAGACTGTCGCCGCAAAGAGGGCCAGCATCAGCAGGGCCATCGGGAGAAAGAGTCGGCCAAAGGGTATGCTGCGCTCTGGGTCAATGAGCGTGTGCAGAATCAGGGCACCCACAGCCAGCAGCAATGCCGCCTGAGTGACAGAAATGCCGCCGGGGAGCATCACCAGTTCCTGCACTGGCACCGATAGGATCGCTGCATAGACCGCCCAGATCGGGTCAATCAGCGCGAGCAGCACGACGGCGCAGGCCAGCGCCGCCCCCACTGCGTAGGGCAGCGGCAGCATGGCCAGGGGGATCGCCAAGAGGAGCACAAGAGTGGCGCCGCGCCACTCTTGCACCCCTACATTCGCACCTTGCCACTTTTGCGCCCTTACGCTAGTACGCTCCATGCCCGCCAATCACCGCCGGGATGATCATAATCAGGATGCGCAGATCCATACCAATTGACCAGTTCTCGGTGTAGTAGAGGTCAAGGCGCACCTGCTCATCAAAAGAGACATCGCTCCGTCCAAGGGCTTGGCTGAGTCCCGCACAGCCGGGGCGCACCTCAAGGCGACGATGCTGCCAATGCTCGTAGCGCGCCACCTCCTCGGGCAGAGCTGGGCGTGGGCCGATCAGGCTCATCTCGCCGCGTAACACATTCCAGAGCTGCGGCAATTCGTCCAGGCTGCGGCGGCGCAGGAATCCCCCAATCCGCGTAACTCGTGGGTCATCGCGGATCTTAAACAGCGGGCCGTCGGCTTCATTCAGGGCGTGCAGATCCGCCTTACGCGCTTCGGCGTCGGGTACCATCGTGCGGAACTTATAGCAGGTGAAAAGATGCCCGTCCTTACCCACTCGCTGCTGACGAAAAAGCGCTGGCCCACGTGAGTCCAGCCGGATCGCCAGAGCGATCAGCAGGGCCATTGGCAGGGTGATTGGCGCGCTAAGCAGCACCGTCCCCACATCAATCAGTCGCTTGATTGCCAGGTTTGTCCCATTTAGCGAGATCTCTTTCGGGCGTAGCAGAGGGACACCGCTTAGTTGGAGCATATCAACCCGGTCGAAGCTGAGCTGATAGAAATCGGGGGCCACCTGATAGCCCACCCCCAAGTCGCGACATGTCTGTACCAGATCGGGCATACGCCCGTGTTCCCAGAAGGGCAGGGCGATGATCACCTGCTGGATCGTATGCGCCGCGACGGTCTGCTCCAGATCCTCGATCTGGCCGATATGGCGGTAAACTCGTGGGGTACGACCATTCGCCACAATTGGCCGGTCATCCAGATAGCCGACCAGGGTGTAGCCGAGTCCGGGCGAGGCGGCCAGGCCATTCATCACCTGCTGGCCGAGCCCGGTGCCGCCTACCACCAGCACCCGCTCCTGTGCTACACCACGCGACCAACACCAGTGGCGGTAGCCAGAGAGTGCGATGCGCCATGAGGTGAGCAGCACGATAATCGTCGCACCGGAGAAGACGAAGATCAGCCGCGAGTAGTAGAAGGGTTTGTAGAGAAAAACGAAGACGATCAATGTGGCGATGACGGTGAGTGTGCTGCTCACCAGGATGCTGATCTGGTCAATCAGGCTGATCCGTCGTGAGCTGCGATAGATCCCCCGCGCCGCAAAGCGCAGACCCAGCAGCACCATCATCGGGAACAAAATCGGCAGAAAGGCGAGGAAGGCGACCTGGTTCTGCGTGGCTACCTCAACAACGATCCGATTCAGCGGCTCGGGCCAAGCCGCCAGGTAGCGCATCCAGTAGGCGATGGCGAAGCCAATAAAGATCAGTGCCTGATCTGTCAGCATGAATCCAAGCGCGGCCACACGCCGCGACCGCCGGCTAACCCAATCCGGCGGATCTACAGTGAGCGCCGGCCCAACGGGGGGTCGCAGGCTACGATCCATGGCTTCTCCAAGTGCCGATCGGTACCAAACGTGCGACACAGCGGCCATGCGCCCGTAGGAACCATCGGCGTGGATTGTACCACACCGCGCACTACCCATCACCAATCCCATCCCGGTTGTGACAAAGGAGGAGTCAAGGCTTCAGCCGGCTAAAGCCTTGACTCCCCTCGGCTATCGGCTATCGGCTATCGGCTATCGGCTATCGGCTATCGGCTATCGGCTATCGGCTATCGGCTATCGGCTATCGGCTATCGGCTATCGGCTATCGGCTATCGG